>JBLMYN010000511.1:0-5569 GCA_050258305.1 Actinomycetota bacterium | reverse complement strand
CTGCGGATCATTTTCGATCAGCGCCCGGCGGAGCGACTCGTCGCAAACGGTGGTCTGGAATGGTGTCATGCCTGGAATTCTCCCGCGGCGATCACTGTCCGCCTTGCGGTGAAACGAATGTCACCTGCGCCTGCTGCCCGGTATCGCGGCGGACGTAGACCAGGTTGATCTCCAGCCGCTCTTCCACGTTGGTTACCTCAAGCTGCTGGACGGCAATCACGTCGCCCAACCACTGCTGCAGCGCGCCCTGGATCAGGAGCTGGGTGGCCGCGGCCAGGGCCTCGCTGTTGGGCCGGAACACCATCTGCAGCAGCCCGCATCCGAAGTCCGGCAGATTCACGCGCTCTCCGGCATTGGTGAAGAGCAACTGGTAGATCATGTCGCGCACGTGGTCGTCGGAGTCCGTTGTGGCCACGCGCCCGCTGCCATCAAGGTCGAAAGGAAAATCAAAGTTGTTGTTCATGGACCAGCTCACGGATGGACGGAGATAGCGGTCACGGCGCCGGTGAGCGTGTTGATGCCATCGCTGACCGTCACCTGAAAGGCGCCCGGATTGTTGGCCAGATGCTGGATGACGCCGCGCGCGATGGCCAGAAACATGATCCTCATGTCCTGCGCATTGGCGCCCGTGGGAAGAGGCTGCGTGATGCCCGCAGCCAGGCGCATCGCCCCGAAAGCGTTTTCGATTTCCCTGGCCATGTTGTCTGTACTGTCGAAGTCGGCCAGAGTGCCGCCGTAGAGCTCGCTGCTCATCGTGTTCTCCTTAGCCGGTTTTTACGTGAATGGAAAGCAGGTCCGGCGTGGCCGGAGGAAACTGCGGCACGGGCACCATCGGAGTCACAGGAAGCACACCCGCCGCCAGTTCGCCCGGATGCATATGCGTGTTGAACATCAAGACCAGTTGGTTGAGGTATTGCAGCAGGCTGTCACCGAACACCAGGGGATGCGGCGCTCCGTTCACCAGTTCAATCTGGGGAGCGTCAATCACCACCTTGAGCGACGCGTTCACGTTGATCTGGTTCTGGCCGACATCGATCTTTACCAGGTTGCTTCCATTCTGGTCGCTGATGGCGATGGTGTTGGCGGAATCGTTCAGGACCACCATCAGCCCGGCCTCGCTGCGCAGGATGGAATAGTCAGGCGTGGCCGAGCCGCCGTCCTGGTCCGCCGGCAGTTGTCCGTCAGCCCACCAGCAACCGGTCCATATGGGCCGCGAGACATCGCCGGCTTCAAACTCAATCCAGACTCCCGCGCCCGCCGCGGGCACGCGAAAGAATCCACTTCCGTCGCCGGAATAGGGAAGGCTGGGCAGGGCCCATCCGGTATCCACATCCTGCAGGACCTCCGGCACCTTGGCGCGAATCCTTCCCAGGTTCTTGGGGTCCTGATTGTCGCTCACCTTGCCGCGATACTTGCCATAGTGCCGCTCCAGGGTCGCCGACTGAATTGGCTGCGGGACTGCTCCCATTGTTCCTCCGGGTTGCGCTGCGCGATCAGGAAGCGAGCGCGCCATTCTGGTTGAAATTGTCTTGTGCCTGAAGCCCGAGGGCGTTGCGCCGCAGGCTGAAGTGCTGGGTGTAACCGTCGCCGCTGAAGGTGTGCAGCACCCGTTCCACGTAGTAGGTTCCGCTGAACTGCTGTCCTGCGCCGCGCACCATGATGGGCCGTTTGGCGCGAAGGATATCGCCATAGGCCACGGTATTCACGTCGCCTTCGGCGGTGATCGCCCAGGAAGACTGGTCCACAACCGCCTGCGCCGCAGTTTGCAGCTCTCCACTTTGCGAGAGGCCGGTTCCGCTGAGCAGGACTTCCCGGGAATCGTCGCTGGAAACCGTGGAGCTGCTGCCCAGTTCCGGGTTCCCGAGTTCCTCAGAGTCGCCCGACTGGTCGTCTTGGGAATGCACATCCACGTTGGCCGCTTGCGCCGTCACCGGCCTCAGCATGTCATAGCGCGCGTGGAAGGAATTCACGTTGGTGGCGTCGCCCATGTTGACTGAGAGAACGCCCTGCGGTTGCTGGTCCACGCGCGGCCGGTGGAAGTGGCCTTCCACCAGGCCCGTCTCCGGATTCAACTCCACATAGCACTCATATCCGTTGCGCTGCGCCAGCGCCTGGAGAAACTGTACGTCCGTGCCGCGCTGCATTTCCGTATGGTCCAGCTCGTCACGGCTCGGCTGTGTTGCGTCCACTACCGGCTCGAATTTGTAGTCGGGCGAGCTGAAAATTTCTTCCGCAATATCGCTGTCAGCCATGTTGGGCCAGGGACGGACGCGCTCTTTCAGGTTCATCTTGACCGTAGGCTCCATGGCCACAACGTTGAGCACGGACTGCCCCGGCTGGTTGGCGAAGTCTGCGTTGGTTTCTATGACGTACGCCTCGATCAACGGCTCAGTCTTGCCGCTGCCCACGTTTACATCGATGCGCAGCTTGGTCAGGCGCTGAAACGTGTTCTGGTCAACCACGTTCCACGAGCCGCAGCCATCGCGGATGCTGATAGCCACGCTCAAACGCACCATGTCCGCCATTTCGGCGTGGTCCTCCACTTCAAGTTGCTGGATCACCGAAATCAGCTCGGGCGGCGCCGGCTGGTCATCGATATAGAGTGTGTAGGCAATCTGCCCCATGGCGTCAGCCTTCAGACGGCGGTATCTTCAGGGTCTCGCCCACGATCATGAGATCGTCAGGCCACATGACATCATTGGCGTCACAGATTCGCCAGAACCTTTGCGGATCACGGAAGGAAGCGTTGGCCACCTGGTCCATGCGGTCGCCCTGATGCACGCTGTAGCCGACAACCCCCTTGGTTTCCGGAATGAACCGGATCTTCTTGTAGTTGACCAACCGCCCTTTTGCGTCCTTTGCCTGGCTGGTCTCCACTTTTTCGTAGCGGCTGCCTTTGAAGAACATTGTGCTTTCTCACTCTCCGTAAACTGTGTTTTTCTTCTGCTGCGCTCGGCGAGTTCGCGACCGTTGCTTGAACTGCGCCCCAGGCCTCCTCACATCGGCAATAGCCCACGAAAGCGGCTTGCATCGCCGAGTGGCTGGTACTTTCCCGCCAGCATTTCTTTTTGTCTCTGGTAGGCCAGGAAAGCCATATAGCCCACGGTGCCCTGTTTCAACTCCATGTAGGTGAGCACGCGCATTCCCAGATCAACCTTGGCCTGGATGGGATTGAGATTGGCGTCAAACGCCTGCTCCGTCACACTGAAGCTGGTGAGCATTACCGGCAGCACGCGAGATTTTCCCCAGACCAGCAGTACCAGGGGAACATCGGCGGGGCACACCTGCACCTGGCCCTGCTGCGCCAGGTCCATTATTCTTTGCGCCTTTTCTGTTGTGGGATAAAGCAGCATCTCAAGGGTGGCCAGCACGGGATGTAAACCATTCTCTACAGTGACCGGGTTCTGTGCCGGCTCCGCCAGTTGATCGGCGGCGTCAAGTTCCACCGAGAGGGTGATGGTCTCAACCGGCGGGCCTTCCACGCGCAGCACGTCTTCGCGGGCCGCGCCCACGTTCCCGGGATCGCGCGGAGCGGCGCGCATGGCCAGACTGCGGCTCATCTGCTCAGGGTTGTACTGAAAGATGATGACTTGCGGCGGCGGTCCCGGATCCTGCGAGGGATAAACTGCCAGCCCGCCCTTCACCAGCTTGGGACTGCGGGGAGATTCAGATGCCATGGTTATCTCTTTCGGTATTCGGTTGCGGGAATTCTCCAACTATCGGTCAGAGCACATGCCATGGTTGTTTTTCTGGCCGGGTCGTGTCTTTGATGATCGTCGCCGATGCGGGACCGGGAATGCCCGGTAGGCTGTGGGCGTCATATTTTCGGAAAAACGCTCTACAGCCAAATGGATTCTTGTCGAGATCGATGTTCGGCCGGATGGGCATTTTGAACGGACGGAAGGAGGGATTTGCGACCGCAAAATGGGGCCCACCTTCACGATCGCGGTCGGGCAACAAGTATAACTTGACGAAGTCGTGTACGAAGTTTTCGAAGAAGCGCGGCATGAAGGGAGCAAAAAAGGGCAGTCCGCCGCGCACGTCAAAAAGAAACTCCCCTACCTTCTTTTCGCATTCCGCCTGGTTTTGGCCGCGGACATGACTTCGATCAGGAGTCAGTCGCCTGACGTTAGAAAGATAGCGCCCGCCTACGATGCGGAAAGCCTGGACGAAATCGTTATAGTGTTCCCGCTCTCCCGCCACGATGATTGGAACAGCCTCGGGCAGGATTACACGTTTGACCGGCAGGAGCACGGGGAGAGGGCGAAACGGGCATCCTTCCTGACTGTCCTTCTGAAAGGCTTCGAAAATAGGCGGTTCACTCGAGTCGATCGGCCCCGCAGCGGAGATCAGAACTTCGACCGACGGCGTCGTGTCCCATTCCGCTACGCACTTCATGCAATCCGAATCAAGGCTCGGAATCGCCCGAATCTTGACTGGGTTGTTTGTGAAAGACGGCTGTGTCGCACCGAGCGGAGGATCTGCAGGAACGGGTTGGCCAGGCGGGAGCAGCTTTTTCACTCTCTCAAATACTTCCGCTGCGGGAAGGATCTTTGGGTTAAACGGGGGGACGGCAGGGAGGGGGTCTTGGGTGGTATTGACCGTCACGTTCGGGCATGGCTCCAGGACCGTGATTGTGACACGCCGGTTGCTGGCTTGATCGCCGGGGAACTCTGAGAAGGCATCCGTCGGGCCATGCGCTGCAGTGTTGACATTGACTGCTCCGGCTGCCCGTAACTTCACTTCCACAGCCAGGGCGCGGTCGCAGGACAGCTTCCAATTGAAGTCGCAGTTGCCGTCAAGGCTGGCAAACCCGTCCACCTTGAAGATCGCGTTTGGCTGGTCCTCCAACACTGCTTCAACGAAACCTGGAATCCGTTTCGCAATGACATCGGGAACTCGCGAAGAGGATGTCGCGAAGAGTATCTTTTCGGGATTCCCCGATGGTGGTGGACCTTGATCTGCAGCGCAAGCCAGCCCTGGCGGCGGATTGCACACTGGCTTCTGTTTCCCCGCACCCGCCTGTCTTTGCAAGGTGGAGTGTGTCTGCTGGATCGTATGCGTCAGTTCGTGAGCAAGAAGCTTCCGCCCCGCGTTCGTCTGCGGCAAAAATGCGTTGCCGAAAACCACATGCTCACCGACGGTATAAGCCAGCGCACCTACCGCTGCAGCAGACTCCGCAGCCCGCCCCCCCGTGTGTACGCGCACCTTGCTGAAGTCGGTGCCGAAGCGTGGCTCCATGAAATTGCGGGTTGTCATGTCTAGAGGCTGTCCCGGCGAGCGCATTACTTCATGGACAATCGGCGGCGCTTCTGTGCTTGCGGAAGCCGTGTCAGAGCTGCGCTGCAGGCTTCCCTTGGCCTTGCATTCTTCACATTCACCGGAAGAAGATGACCCGCCGCATGAGCACCGCTGCAGCCTTGAAACCGAACTCGTAGATGTTGTGCTCCGGGTGAAAGAAGCAGCCGCAGGATCGGGCATGCGCATCACCGTGTCGGCCATGCGGTCTGCTTCCTGCTCGTAGCGGTCGCCGGGCAGATTCACGGTCAGCTTGCGCTGCAGACTTCCG
>JBLMYN010000510.1:0-7102 GCA_050258305.1 Actinomycetota bacterium | reverse complement strand
GTGATGGCCGCCGTCAGCGTGGTCTTGCCGTGGTCAATATGACCAATCGTCCCTACGTTCACGTGCGGCTTGCTGCGGTCAAATTTTTCCTTTGCCATATTCTTAGCCTCTAGCTCTTAGCTCCTGGCTCGTCGCCTTTGAATCTGTTTGTGTTATGCAGCCCGGCAAAAAGCACCCAGGCGCGTTTCCTTTTCTGTTAAGCCTTCCAACTCTTTGTCCAGCCGCTGGTACCCGGCCAGGTTCCGTTCGCGAAAGTTGTTGAACTCTTCTTCCCTCTGCCAGTAATCCAGCGTAAGAAAGCGAAGCTGATCAGCAACATCTCTCACCAGCTCCGTTCGGATATAACCACCAGATCGCCGAAATAACTGCGCCCAGGATCCTTCGGGGCCGTATTGCTCAACAAATTCTCTTTCTTTCTCCTGCCTAACCCGGAACTCCCATACGATCACGTATTGCGTTCCGGTTCCTGCCTGCGAACTCATGCGGAAACGAGTCCTATTCCTTCGTCCCAGTCTGAATCGTCAACATAAAACGAACCCAGGACCGTTTCGTGCTCAATCAATTGCTTGCCCGCAAGCCAGTCGCGAAATTGCTCGACTTCGTGCTGGCGCCAGTCACGAAACGCTTCAAACTTCAAGTGCGACGACCAGTAATCCCGCACGCGAAACCGCCGGCCATCCATCCACTGCAGCTCCGTCACCAGGAATCCCGGAGCACAGCGCCGCAGCGATCCGCACCACAAACCGTCAGAGCCGAACACAATCACGAAGTCCCTCTCGCATTCCGGCCTGACGACAAACTCACGAACAACTACAAACCGCTTGCCCCCGGCCAGTTCACCTGGCCGGGCTTTTGCCCTGCACCTTGGCCACGATCTCCTCGGTCACGGACCGCGGCGCCTCGTCATAGTGGGCAAAGTGCATGGAGAAAGTCGCCCGCCCCTGCGTATTCGAACGCATCTGGGTTGCGTAACCGAACATCTCCGCCAGCGGAACCAGGGCCTTGATGACCTGCGAGCCGGCGCGATGATCAATGCCTTCAATGCGGCCCCGGCGTGAATTCAGGTCACCGATAATGGTTCCCATGAATTCTTCCGGAACCACGACCTCTACGCTCATGATGGGTTCCAGCAGCACCGGCGAAGCCTTGCGCGCGGCCTCCTTGAAGCCCATTGAAGCGGCAATTTTGAACGCCATTTCGTCAGAATCCACTTCGTGATAGCTGCCGTCGTAGAGCGTTACCTTGATGTCGACCATTTCATAGCCGGCGAGAACGCCGCCTTCCATGGCCTGCTTGATGCCCTGCTCAATCGGCTTGAAAAATTCGCGTGGAACCGCGCCGCTCTTGATTTCATTGATGAACTCGAAGCCCTTGCCCATCTCATTGGGGTCAATCCGCAACTTGACATGGCCGTAATGACCCGAACCGCCGGTCTGGCGAATGTATTTGCCTTCCGCCTCGGCATGCCTGCGAATGGTCTCGCGGTACGCGACTTGCGGCTTGCCGACGTTGGCTTCCACCTTGTACTCGCGCATCATGCGGTCGATGATGATTTCCAGGTGCAGCTCACCCATGCCGCTGATGATGGTCTGGCCGGAATCAGGATCGGTGGTGACTTTGAACGTAGGATCCTCCTGGGCCAGCCGGCCCAGCGCGACACCCATTTTTTCCTGGTCACTCTTGGTCTTGGGCTCGACCGCGACGGAAATGACAGGCGCGGCAAAGGTGATGGACTCGAGCAGAATCGGCGCTTTCTCAGAGCAGATGGTGTCACCGGTGGTCACGTTCTTCAAACCTACACAGGCGCAGATGTCGCCGGCGTAAATCTCGGTGATCTCTTCGCGTTTGTTGGCGTGCATTTTAAGCAGCCGGCCAATACGCTCGCTCTTTCCCCGGGTCGTATTCAGTACGCTGTCGCCGGTCTTGAGATGGCCGGAGTAGACGCGTACGAATACCAACTGTCCGACAAATGCATCCGCCATGATCTTGAACGCCAGCCCGGAGAAAGGCTCGTCGTCAGCCGGTCTGCGCTCCAGAACTTTTTCCGGATGGTCGGGATCGTGCCCCTGCGCCGGCACAATATCCAGCGGGGAAGGCAGGAAATCGACGACCGCATCCAGCAGGGTCTGCACGCCTTTGTTCTTGAAAGCAGTGCCGCAGAGCACAGGAAACAGCTTGAGGCTGATCACGCTCTTGCGCAGCGATCCGCGCAGCTCGTCGGCGGAAATCGGCTCGCCTTCAAGAAACTTGTGCAGCAACTCGTCATCGTGCTCGGCCACGGACTCAACCAGTTGCGCGTGGAAGGCTTCCGCCTTCTTTTTAAGATCGGCGGGAATCTCTTCCACTTCATACTTGGCGCCCATGGTCTCATCGCGCCAGTAAATGGCCTTCATGCCGATGAGATCGACGACTCCCTTGAAAGCGGCTTCCTGTCCGATGGGAATCTGGACGGCCACGGGGCGCGCGTTCAGGCGTTTGCGGATGGTATCGACGGCGTGCTCGAAATCGGCGCCCATCTTGTCCATCTTGTTGATGAAGCAAATGCGCGGAACGCCGTACTTGTCGGCCTGGCGCCATACGGTTTCCGATTGCGGCTCCACGCCATGTACGGCATCAAATACCGCGACTGCGCCGTCAAGAACACGAAGCGACCGCTCCACCTCGGCGGTGAAGTCCACGTGACCGGGCGTATCAATAATGTTGATGCGGATGTCGCGCCAGAAACAGGTGGTGGCAGCGGACGTAATGGTGATGCCACGCTCCTGCTCCTGCTCCATCCAGTCCATGGTGGCGGTGCCTTCATGCACTTCGCCGATGCGGTGCGTAATGCCGGTGTAAAAAAGGATGCGCTCAGTCGTAGTGGTCTTGCCGGCATCGATGTGGGCCATGATGCCGATGTTCCTGCAGCGCTCTATTGGGACCTGTCTGGGCACGTCTCTTCCTAATCCTTGAAAACTTGAAATTTTAAAATTTCAAGTTGAAATTCTTATTACCACCGATAATGCGCAAATGCCTTATTGGCCTCGGCCATGCGATGGACGTCTTCTTTCTTCTTGATCGCCGCGCCGCGTCCGTTGGCCGCATCGAGCAGCTCATTGGTGAGCTTGTCGACCATGCCTTTTTCGCCGCGGTCGCGCGCGTACCCGACGATCCAGCGGATCGCCAGCGAGGTGCGCCGGTCCGGATTCACCTCCACCGGCACCTGGTAGTTGGCGCCGCCTACGCGACGCGTCTTTACTTCCAGCAGCGGCTTGGCATTCTCCACGGCCTTCTTGAACAGCTTGATGGCCTCGTCGCCGCCCTTGGCCTGAAGGTTCTCCATCGACTTGTAGAAAATGTTCTGCGCTGTCGACTTCTTGCCGCCCCACATCATGGTGTTCACGAACTTGGTCACCAGCGTGGAGTTGTAAATCGGGTCCGCGATGGGCTCTCTCTTCGGAATATGACCTTTTCTAGGCATCGTGTTTAAATCCTCGAAACTCTTGCCATTCTTCTGCTATTGCCAGAACTGCCAAACTTGCCGAAATTAATTTGTGTACGCTGCGCTCCGGCACCCAATCCAAACCTCCTGCAGCAACAGGTTTTCAATCTGGATTGTCTGGCAATTGTCTTACTTCGGCCGTTTGGCTCCGTACTTCGATCTTCCCTGCTTGCGGTTGGCAACGCCGGTAGCATCCAGCGTCCCGCGCACCACGTGATACCGCACACCCGGCAGGTCCTTCACGCGGCCTCCGCGGATGAGCACAATCGAGTGCTCCTGCAGGTTATGCCCCACTCCCGGGATATAAGTTGTCACTTCAATTCCATTGGTGAGGCGCACGCGCGCCACTTTGCGCAGGGCCGAATTCGGCTTCTTCGGCGTCTGGGTATAGACGCGGGTGCAGACGCCGCGGCGCTGCGGACAGGACTGCAGGGCCGGACTCGCCGTCTTATAATTCGGCGCCGTTCTGCCTTTACGGACCAATTGATTAAATGTCGGCATCGTTTCTCCTGGGGCTCCGCAACCCCTTCGACTTCGCTCAGGGTGCTTCGCCCTCGTGCTGCGCTCGCGCTATTTCCGGCGCTCGCTCCGCTCTCACCGTTCTTGTTCTATTCAAGGGGCCCGCAGCCCCTTCGACTTCGCTCACACTGCTTCGCCCCGTGCTCTGTTCGCGCGGGACAGCGCTCATTGCGCACTCTGCGCAGAGCCGCATCTGTCCACGCGCATGTTCAGGCGTTTCTAACCCGCAAGGGGCTGGCTGCGAACGCAGGCAGCCATGATTCCGCCCAAACCTGGCGGAAGAATAAAATTACCTTTCGGTGGCCGGGATGACGACGGTGACGCCGAGCCAAACTGGGGGCGTTCCGTTTCGTTCTCCCTCAAGCTCGCATACCCTTCACGGGGGAAGGAAAGCGCGAACCTTGTTTTTCAGCGAGGATGCCCTGCTATCGGATTTCCAATCTTTCGGGCAAACTTCTTTGAGCTTACGGCTACAGCAAGCTAAATTGTTCTCGCGGAACCTTCTTAATATATCAAGTGCTCTCGGGTACCGTCAACAACGCCTGCTCCCTTGGGGCGAAGCAAATGAGCTCCTGGAACCAGCAAAATAACCTTAATCCCTGCGAACGCCAAAAATACCGGGCAAAAAACGCCGTTGGCTCCGTTCTCAGGCGGGGTGGCGTGCGGCCTGGCGAGACGCCCGGCTTCCGTCGCAAAACATTCAGCCGTCTCCTGTTGAACAATTACGTTCCAGAAACTAGACTGAAGAATTCTCTTTCCTCCTACTATGACTCTCAAACGTTGTATGCATCGGTTGGTGACTCGAAATGCGTTGCTCGTGCTCGCGGCCATGGCCATGGCCGGCTGCGGCGGGAGTTCGTCCAATAAGAACACGGTTGCTGTTGTGAGCCTTTCCCCGGCCTCAGTGTCGATCGTATCCGGGCAGGTGGCTCAGCTGACCGTTTCCGCCTCGGATTCATCGGCCAACCCTGTTCCCACCACCTTTACGTTCAATTCCTCCAACCCGAACCTGATTACGATTGCTCCTTCCGGGCAGGTCTGCGGCGGCGTGTGGGACTCGACGTTTGTTGTCTGCAATGGAAATGACGCCTCCGGGAACCCGCTGACAGGCACAGCGACTGTTACGGCAACAGCGGCCGGCATCAGCAGCCCGCCCATCACCGTTTCCATACACCCCAGCGTAACTTCAATCACGGTCAGTGCGGCCCCCCTGACGGGCGCAAATCCGTGTGTGTCTCATGGGCAGACTCAGCAGTTCACAGCGCAGGCGTTTCACAACAGCACGGATATCACAAACTTGATCGGCCAGTTTTCCTGGATCAGTTCGAATGCCATTGTGGCCAGGATCGACAGCAATGGTCTGGCCACCGCCAACAGTCCTGGACTGGCTGGAATTGTGGCTACGGTGGGTGGAGTGAATTCACAGTCCATTCCTTTCAACACCTGCATGCCCCAGAGCATCACACTCCATCTAAGCAGCGATCCGGCCGGGACTGTCACCAAGTCCGCCCTCATGAACGTCAACGATAAAAGAACCCTTGAGGCGGACATGGTGGATATAAATGGCACGGCGGTCCCCTCCGCTCCCGTCACCATTGCCAACAATAATCCCGCGGTGGCAAGTCTGGCGGGCACGACGTTAACAGGCGCTACATCTGGAGCCGCCGGTCTGTCTGCGGTATGCGCGCCTCCACAATGCGGCGCCGGCATTAACCAACCGGTGTACAGCAATCTGTTCAGCGTGTTCGTAAATGGCGGCAGCCCCGCCACCACGGTGTACGTGGGAACAACCACAATTCCCGCGCCCGGAACCTCGCCGGCCATTGTGCCCATTGATACCAGCAAGAGCCCGCCCGCCGCAGGGACTCCCATCATCCTGCCCGGCGCCCCAACATCCATGGGCTTTTCCGGTGACGGAACCAAGTTTTACGTGGACACCAGCTCGGGTCTTGTTTCTGTGGACCCATTCACCAACGTGCCGACGCTGGTGGATGCTGACGCCATCGGCGTGATTCTCGCCGTGTCGCCCGACGGCACAAAGGTGATCATTTCCAACGTCAAATTCCAGGCTGACGTGCCGTCACAGCGTATCTTCATTTTCGATGCGAGCAACCGTACTCTGCAGACTTTCATCCTGCCCGGCGCGGTGGCGGCAGCGTTCGATAATGACGGCTTCAAGGCCTATATCGCGGCCAATTTTGTTGATCCGGCAACCAACACGCCACAGGCGAGAATCTACGTCTGGTCTCCCGTTCTTACACTGCGGACGCTCGCGGCAACAGGCACACCCAGCAGCGTGACTGCGATTGCGTCCGGACCTCTTACTTACGTCGCGAACGGCAGCACCATTAACGCCGTGAACGTGTGCGACAACTCTTTCGGCACAGACGTGGCCACCAACACCGCGCCGCAGCTGCTGGGCTCTCCCAAAAACACCAACACCGTCGTGGCTGTCGACCAACACGGAGTGGATATCGTGCACGTGTTGCTGGCCGATGCGACGGTTGGGCAATGTCCCTCGCCTGTGACCTATGCCACTGTATTCGAGGACTTTGGCGTACCCATCACTGCGCGAAAGCTTCTTGTGGCGACTCCCGGCAATGAGTTCGTCGTGCTTGCTGCCGGGCTCAATAAAATCGGTGTGGCACACTCTGGAGGGGCGCAACTCATTCCGTTCGCCGGAAGCGGAACGGAGGCGGTCGCCGGCGATCTGACGCAGGACGGAAACACACTGTGGGTCGGCATCGCCGGAACGAATGACGTGCATGAGATTAATCTTCCCAGCGGAACAGACCAATTTCAGATCCAGCTCAACCTCAACAGCACCAATGCGGTACCGGACCTCATTGCTGTCCGGCCCAAGTAGGCGGGCAGCAGGCGCGGAACGGACGTGACTGGCTTATATCGTGGCAGGCTGGCGCCTTCGCCTACAGGCTACCTGCACCTCGGACACGCGCGCACTTTCTGGGCCGCCCATCAGCGGGCGCGCGCCTGCGGCGGAACGCTGGTCTTCCGCAATGAGGACCTGGACCAGCAGCGCTGCCGTCCGGAATTTGTGCAGGCCATGTATGACGACCTCCAATGGCTGGGGCTTGATTGGGA
>JBLMYN010000509.1:0-9684 GCA_050258305.1 Actinomycetota bacterium | reverse complement strand
CCGCGGTGGATGCGCGTGCTGGCGCCATACCCTTCGAACCCTCTATAGACCGTCGCGCCGGCCATGTCCAGTTCCTGGCACTTCAGGACGATGGCCTCATGCAATGGCTTACCCTGATATCGATCGTCTTCGCCAAAGTGGATCCTCACCAGCTTTGCTTTGCCTTCCAGTTTCATCAGCGCGGCTCCTTCCGGCGCTCGACCCTTCTGAAATCGTGCGTGTACTTGATGATGTCCACATCAGAGAGCACGACCAGGCCCGCTCCGATCATGTCATCGAGGATGGGAAGATAGGCGCGAATTCTTTCTTCCGAATCAACCACAGAAAGCATGATGGGACGGTCTTTGGAAAAGCCCTTCCTCTTGTGGACCCTGCGGTTCGCTCCGTAGCCGAGAATCCCCTCGTACACGGTGACTCCAGCAATGTCATTGGCCCGCAGACTCTCAACCAGAGCTTCGTGAAGGGGCCTGTCTTTCCATCGGTCCTGCTCGCCAATGTAGATCCGCATGAGCTTGGCTTTGCCCTCAATCCTGATCGTGGACTCGGCCGCAGGCTCAGGCTGCCCTTTGCTGGGACCGGCCGGCTTGAGAATTTCCGTATCCTGGACATCGATCAGTCCTGTTCCGGCCATTTCAAGGAGTTTTGGAAGAAGCGCTTCGACTTTCTCCGCTTCTTCAATGAATTCAATCTTGATCGGCAGGTCTTCAGTGAGCCGCAGGATGCGAGTGGTATGAAGATGGTGGTCGGCGCCAAACCCGGACATTCCGCGTACGACCGTAGCCCCCGAGACACCCCGATAAAAGAGGAAATCCAGAATGGCCGCGTAGAGCGCCTTTCCGTGGTATTGGCGGTCTTCGCTCACGTAGATGCAAACTTTTTTCGCAGGACCTTGCTTAAGCACCGACCCTCCCAAGATCACAAGCCACGCGCGTAAACCAGGAACTCAGCGGCGTGGTGCATTTCATGCCACAACTCTCCCGGCGAGCACCCCCAGCCACACGGCGATAAACCCAAACACTACGCTTAAGATCACGTTCAAGCCGGCCACCAGAAGCTGTCCGTCCCGGATGGCGCCCAACGTCTCCCATTCGAAGGTGGAAAATGTGGTATAGGCTCCGATGAAGCCGATAGGAATCAAATACCGCCAGTTGGCGTTCAGGTGCGTTCGTTCTGTGAGCAGCGTGATTACAAAACCGAGCAGGAAAGACCCTGAAATATTAACCACAAGAGTGCCATAAGGGAACCGGGTCCCTATCTTTTGATAGACGAGGCCGCCCAGCCAAAATCTGGCGATAGCACCCAAACAGCCTCCAAGCCCCACCATCACGTATTTACCCAATCGAATTTCTTCCTTTCGTTATACAGCCAACACCGTCAACCTTCGAGCTTTTTCAAATCATTTGTGCAGGGCCGGACTACCACGTGAATCGAGAGTCCCCTGGGCTTCAGACTTTTTAATCTCAGACATAGACTCCCTTTCTTCGGCACGAGACGCCTCGGTCACACCGCGCGCGTGTCTTCCCGGGCGCGTCTAAGACACTGTCGCAACTTTCGGACAGGTTCATTCGGCACACGGTGCAACACTGGACTGAGTCTTGGGATTGTTTGCCGGACATGGATGCCTCCTATCCAGGAGTCATCATCTGTCCCGACCAGCGGAAGGGCAGCGGTTAACGGTGAACTCCTTCACCGTAATTCAATTGCATTCATATTACAGCTTCCGTGCTGCCAAAAAGTCAAGTATTTGCCCGTCAACATTGCAGTCTCTGAATCGCCGTGCCAGGCTCATTCCAGGGAGCGCGCAATTTTCTATGAGGGGTGGGGCCTATTGCTCCCAACCACCTCCCAGCGCGTTATACAACTGCACCAGCGCCAGTCGCTCGGCGAGTTCGGCCTGAGCTAGGGTGATGCGCGCATCGAAGTAACGGGTATCGCTGTCAAGCACCTCAAGGTAGCTGGCAGCGCCACCGCGATAGCGAGCGTCAGAGAGCTGTACGGCATCCGCCGCCGAGGCGGTAAGCAGCTCCTGTTGCTGCCGGAACTCCTGCTCTTTAGTGTAGGCAATCAGGGAATCAGCCACTTCGCGGAAGGCCTGCTGGATGGTCTGCTGATAGCGCAGGGCGAATTCCTGCTGTTGCGCTTCGGATAGTTTCACGTTGCTGCGAATCCTGCCGCCACTGAACACGGACTGAATTGCCTGCGCGCCGGCGCTCCAGAATCCCGCCGGCGCCGCGAAAAGTGCTGTGAGGGCCGAGCTCTGGTAGCCTCCGGCGCCGGTGAGAGCGATGGATGGAAACCACGCTGCTTTGGCCACGCCGATGCGCGCGTTGGCCGCGACCAGCGACTCCTCGGCCGAACGGATGTCAGGGCGGCGCTCCAGCAGTTGCGAAGGCAGGCCGGCGGGAACCGTCGGCGCGATAGGATTTGCTATAAGGGGCCGCCCCCGAGGAATGGGTCCGGGATTCCTGCCCAGCAGGATGCTGATGAAGTTTTCCTGCTGTTCAATGCGACGCTCCAGGTCAGGAATGGCGGCGGCCGCGCCATACACAAGCTGCTCGGACTGGCGCACATCCATCATCGAGGTTACACCGCCCTGCTGGCGAACTTTAACCAGGCGCAGCGACTCCTGCCGCGTAGAGAGTGTTTGCCTGGCAATCTCCAGCTCCAGGTCGAGCTCACGGAGCTGGAAGTACGCTGAGGCCACGTTGCTGACCAGGCTCGAGATCACGGCACGCTGTCCCCATTCGCTGGCCAGCAGGTCAGCGCGGGCAGCTTCCGTGGCGCGGCGGAATTTGCCCCAGAAGTCGAGCTCCCAGAAAAGCGCGAGGTTCACCTGGATGAGGCCGGTGTTTACTTCCTGTCCATTCAGTTGCCGCGGAGCGCGCTCGTTCAGTCCTGTGACTCCGCCGTTGATGGCCGGCAACTGGTCAGCGCGCGTGATGCCCAGCAGCGCCTGCGCCCGTAGCACGCGGGTGGCGGCGATGCGTACGTCATAGTTGTCACGGATCGCCGTGCGGAGCAGCTCCTGCAACTGCGGATCGTCAAAAACGGCCCACCATTTTTCATTCCCCAGCGATGAGCCGGCCGCGCCCTGGTCAGCACGGTAGATGGAAGGAGTGTCCACTTTGGGGCGTTTGTAGTTCGGGCCCAGAGTGCAGCCGGCAAGCAGGAGCAGCGCCAGAAGCGAGATGGATTGAATGGACTTCATAACCTCCTCATGCTGCCGCGGTCGGCTTGGCGATAGGTTGAGGCCCGGGCGGCTCTTCTTTCTTCTTGCCGCGATGCGCAAGGCGTTCAACCACGTCAAAGCTGACAGGGATAAGGAATATGGCGATGACGGAAGCCGCGAGCATGCCGCCGATCACGGCCGAACCGAGCACGCGTCGTGAGATGGCCCCGGCGCCGGTGGCTGTCCACAGGGGCACGCAGCCGAGAATGAAAGCGAAGGCCGTCATTAATATGGGTCGCAAACGCAGGCGGGCCGCGGCGAGCGCCGACTCTTCAATGGATTTGCCCTTGTCGAACTCCATCTTGGCAAATTCCACGATCAGGATGGCGTTCTTGGCCGCGAGTCCGATGAGCATCACCAGCCCGATCTGCGCGTACACGTTGTTTTCCAGGCCGCGCATGAACAGGAACATGAACGCGCCGAATACCGCGATGGGCGTTCCCAGCAGAACGCTGAAGGGCAGTGACCAGCTTTCATACTGCGCCGCCAGAATGAGGAACACGAAGAGCAGTGACATGGTGAAGATCACGCCGGCGGAAACGCCCTCGGCGGCTTTCTTCTCCTGGAATGACATGCCGAGATAGTCATAGCCCATCTCGGCGGGCATGGTCTGGGCGAAGGTTTGTTCCAGCGCCTGCATGGCCTGTCCGGAGCTGTATCCGGGCGCGGCGCTGCCGTTGATCTGCGCGCATCGGTACAGGTTGTAGCGCATGGTGAACTCCGGCCCAGTGCTTGGCCGGACGTGCGTAACCGCGGCCATGGGCACCGGTTCGCCCAGGCTGTTGGTGATATAAAACTGGCCGACGTTCTCGGCGCGTGTGCGGTAGTCGCCTTCAGCCTGGACGTAGACCTGCCACTGGCGGCCGAAGCGGTTGAAGTAATTGACAAGCACGCCGCCCATGAACATCTGCAGCGTCTTGTAGACGTCAGAGAGCTGCACGCCCTGGGCGATCACCTTGGGGCGGTCGACGTCGACAAAGACCTGCGGGATGGCCGGCAGAGCGGTGGTGGAAAGTCCCGCGAGTTCAGGCCGCTTGCGCGCTGCCGCCAGAAACGCGGCGAGGTTCTTGTTGAGAAGCTCAGGAGGCCCGCCGGAACGATCTTCCAGCAGGAAGCTGAAGCCGCCTGAAGTTCCCACGCCGGGAATGGCCGGCGGCGGAAAGGAGAATGCGATGCCCTGATTGAGCTTGCTGAGCTCTGCGTTCAGATGCTGCTTGATGGCTTCATAGGATTCTTCAGGCGCTTTGCGCTCAGCCCACTCTTTAAGAGTGATGAAATAAAAGGAGCTGTAAGTATTCTGCACGCCGCTCAACATGCTGTAACCGATAACGGAAGTCACGCCTTCCACGCCGTGCGTCTTGATGACCATGTCTTCGATTTTGCGCGATGCGTCATCGTTGCGCTGAAGCGACGCGGCGTTGGGCAGTTGCAGGCCGGCGTAAACGAATCCCTGGTCTTCGTCGGGGAGAAAGCTCTTGGGCAGCTTCGAGCCGAACCACACCGCCAGCAGCGTGACGCCCACCAGCGAGAGCATGCTGATTCCGGCTTTGCGGATGAGGCCGCCGCAGACGTTCACGTAGCCGTCCGTGGTGCGGCCGAAGACGCGATTAAACCAGCGGAAGAACGCACCCAGCGGTCCACGAGTTTCTTTTCTGTGCCGCAGCAACAATGCCGAAAGCGCCGGGCTCAGTGACAACGCGTTGAACGCTGAGATCAGGACGGAAATCGCGATGGTGATGGCGAACTGCTGGTACAGGCGGCCGGTAATGCCAGGGATGAACGCCGTCGGCACGAAAACCGCGGCCAGAATGAGCGCAATGGCAATCACCGGGCCGGAAACCTCTTCCATCGCCTTGTACGCGGCGTCTTTCGGAGACATTCCCTGCTCGATGTGATGCTCCACTGCTTCCACGACGACAATCGCGTCGTCAACCACCAGTCCTATGGCCAGCACCAGGCCGAAGAGCGACAGCGTGTTGATGGAAAAGCCGAGCAGCGGGAACACAACGAACGTTCCCACCAGCGAAACAGGCACGGCGAGCAGCGGGATGAGCGTGGCGCGCCAGCCCTGTAGGAAGATGTAAACCACAATAATGACCAGGATGATGGCTTCAAACAACGTCTTCTGGATCTCGCGCAGGCCCTCAGTCACGGCCAGCGTGGTGTCGAGTGCGACCACGTAATCCAGGTCCTGCGGAAAGCGCTTCTTGGCTTCCGCCATCAGCTTGCGGACGCCGGCAGCGGCCTGCACCGCGTTGCTTCCTGGCAGCTGATAAATGGCCAGCACGGCCGCGGGCTTCCCGTTGTAGCGGCCAATAATGTTGTAGGTCTGCGCGCCCAGCTCGATGCGCGCGACATCTTTCATGTACAGCACAGATCCGTCAGAGTTGGCGCGGATCACAATGTTGCCGAAGTCTTCCGGCGAGGGCAGCCGCCCTTCGGAACGGACCGCATACGTGAAGTCCTGCCCCCTGGGCACAGGCTCACCACCGATCTGTCCGGCCGGATTGACCGTGTTCTGCGTCTGAATGGCTTTGATCAGCTCAGGAACCGTCACGCCGAGCTTGGCCAGCCGGTCCGGCTTGACCCAGCAGCGCATGGCATACTGCCCGGCGCCGAACACAGTCACGCTGGCGATGCCCGGAACACGTGTGAGCTGGTCGTTCAGGTTGATGTAGGCATAGTTCGCCAGGAAGATGTTGTCGTAGGTGCCTTTGGGCGAAACCAAATTCACCAGCATCAATGGCGCGGCTGTGGACTTCTGCACCGTTACGCCGTAATTGACCACATCGCTGGGCAACTGCGAGTTGGCCTGGTTGGTGCGCATCTGGGCGAGGATCTGGTCAGTGCTGGGGTCCGTCTTGATGTCAAAGTTCACCGTAAGCGTCATGGCGCCGTTGTTGGCGTTGGTGGAGTACATGTAATTCATGTTGTCCACGCCGCTCATTTGCTGCTCGATCGGAGTCGCCACGGATTGCTCCACCGTCTCGGCATCGGCGCCGGGATACGTGGCCCTCACCTGGATTTCCGGAGGAGCAATGTTGGGGAACTGCGCGGTGGGCAGTCGCGCCATGGAAATCACGCCAATGATGACCATCAGAATCGAGATGACCATGGCAACGATGGGGCGGCGGATAAAAAAGTTTGCCATGGTTCAATTCCCCTGTGCCGAATTGCCCGGTTCCGTACTCGCGTAAGGTTTGGGAATCACCGGCGATCCTTCCCGCACTTTCTGGAATCCCTCAACGATCACCCGCTCCGCGGGATCAATGCCCTTCTTGATGATCCACATTTGTCCCACACGCCCGCCCACCTCCACCGGGCGGATGGTCGCCTTGTTGTCACCCGTCACGACGGCCACTGAATATGTGCCCTGCGTTTCGATCACTGCTCTCTGCGGCACCAGCAGCGCGTTTTTCTCGATAGCCACCGGGAATCGCACGCGGGCAAACTGTCCCGGACGAAGCTCGCCGCGTGGATTGTCAAACTGTGCGGCAAAACGGATTGTGCCTGTTTTCAGATCGACCTGGCGATCGGCGATGATGATTGCGCCCCTGGTCGGATAGACACTTCCGTCGGCAAGAATCAGCTCGAGCACTTTGTTCTTGCCGGCCACTCGCTTTCCGCTGACGACTTCACTGATGGTGGACGCGAACGGAAGATATTCCTGCTCGCTCACAAAGAAATAGGCCTTGATCGGCTGAACCTGTGACACGGTAGTGAGAGTGACCTGCGGACCCACGAGATCACCGATCTGTCCTTTTGCTATTCCCGCGATCCCATCCACCAGCGAGCGAACCCTGGTGAATCCGAGAT
This sequence comes from Actinomycetota bacterium, assembly GCA_050258305.1. Classification (GTDB taxonomy): domain Bacteria; phylum Acidobacteriota; class Terriglobia; order Terriglobales; family Acidobacteriaceae; genus Angelobacter. The sequence goes on along the minus strand of JBLMYN010000509.1, from coordinate 2,639 downwards.
TCAGTTGCGCCTGTTCCACCTGCGCTTTCGCAGCTTCAACAATGGCTTTGGCCGCGGCATTTGCCTGGATGTCATTGTCGAGTTGCGCCTGGGGTATGGCGCTCTGTTTTGCCAGCGGAGTATCTCGCTGTACGTCGAGTTCCGTCTTCCCAAGCTGGGCCTCGGCCTTGGCCTGCTCACCCTGCGCCTGCTGCAGCGCCGCCTGGAAAGGACGCGGGTCAATCTCGAACAGCACATCTCCCTTGCGAACGATGGTGCCTTCACGATAATTCTGCTTCATCAGATAGCCGCTTACCTGCGGGCGTATGTCGGCGTTGACGTAGCCATCAAGTGTGGCCACCCACTCCCCGTAAACAGGCGTGTCCCTCTGCTGAACCGCGGCCACCTGGACTTCCGGCGGAGGCGCGGGCGCTGCGTCAGTCTTCTTCTCACAACCAGCCGTGGACATGACGATTGGCCCAAGCATGGCCAATGACAAAACCCCAATCCAAAGCCGCTCTCTTGAACTTTGCACAGAAAAGCTGGAGTGCATTTCGCCCTCCTATCCAGAAACTCGATTTTGCCCGGCGCTTCGATTCAGGCACGCTCGGAGACAAGCTTCGCCTACCAAGGCGCTACGCAAATTTTTGTCCGGTTATGGAAGAAACAGAACTGGCAAAAGTACTAGGCGCCAGCCTGCGGGTGAGATTCAGGACGACTCTCATCAAGACCTCAAGGGCTTGCCAACGCGCCCGCTCCGAAGAAAGCCGGGGCAACTCTGTCATATCTGACAGTCGCTTTCCAAGGCGTTTTTAGGGTTCACTGATGAGTTGAGAAAAGCTCTTATGCTCCACAAATTGACCAGAGCCAACATTGGACCGTGGGCCACTCCTATGGTCTACGCCCTTGCGGCGACTATCGGTGGGCTGACCTTTCCACGAATTGAGGACCGGCTGCTCCCACACCTGCTCTCTTCCATCAGCACGGGCGCTGCCATGGTCATGTATTCTTCAATCGCATCGGGCATGATGGCCCTGACCGGCATCGTATTTTCTTTGGCGTTCGTGATGGTGCAGTTCAGCGCCACTGCGTACTCACCCCGTCTGGTCCTGTGGGTAGCCCGCGATCCGGTGCTGTCACATGCTCTCGGTGTTTTCTTTGCCACGTTCCTGTATGCAATCGCCGCGCTGTCATGGCTCGACCGGCGCGGTTCCGGGCGGGTCCCGTTCGTGAGCGGGTGGATTGTTGTAGGACTGCTTCTCGCCAGCGTGTGCATGTTTGTCGCCTTGATCTACCGCATGCGCCTGCTGCAGGTCAGTCGGATGCTGCTCTTCACCGGCCGCAAGGGCCGTGATGTGATTGAAACTCTATATGAACCTCTCCGATCTTTTTCCGACGGCGCACAACCCGAGAAGCACGGCCGACTGCTCACGCAAACAGTAGTTCATTGTGGGCAACCGCTGTCGCTTCAGGCCGTCAGGGTTGAAGAACTCGTGCGCCTGGCTGTCGCATGCGGTGGATATGCTGAAGTGGTTCCAGCCGTGGGTGACACCATACTTGATGGCACTCCTTTGATGCACATCGTCGGCGCGTCGCATCCTGTCCCCGAGGAACAACTCCGCAACACGCTTGAGCTTGGGGAAGAACGCACCTTCGAGCAAGACCCGAAATACGCCATCCGCTTGCTTGTGGATATCGCGATCAAAGCCCTGTCGCCTGCCATCAACGATCCGACGACCGCAGTGCAAGCACTTGACCAGATCGGTGATCTCCTGCTGCGCCTCGGAAAACAGCGGCTTGAGATAGGTTCCTTTCACGATCAGACCGGGCAGCTGAGGGTCTTGATGCCTTTCCCCTCCTGGGATGACTTCCTGCACCTCGGCTTCGAAGAGATTCTCTCCTGCGGGGCCAGGAGCGTTCAGGTGATGCGCCGGATGAAGGCTCTTGTTGCTGACCTCCTCTCGGTTCTGCCCCCTCAACGTCACCCGTCTCTCAAGTATTGGCAGCAGCGCCTTGAAGCGAGCATAGGCAGGTCATTTGAGGACGCCGAGGAGAAACTCAGCGCTTCGGTCGAGGACAGACAGGGCCTGGGCGTCACACGAAGCGGTTCTAAAAACGAAAGCAGTCAAGCTGCCTCACGTTAAGGCTGAGCTTCAAGTTCCTTTTCACCGGCACGGTTCCCCATTTAAGCGGAATGGTGCTTTGGGAAAAGCAAATATCGGAATAGCGATTTTGACGCGGGCTAAAAGGCCTGGACGGCGCTCTAGTTTCGTGTTCATACAAATCGAACCGCCTGTAACAACAGGTTGTCTCTTATGGGGACTTCAAAACCGCAGCACTCGAATGGTGCGCCAGCAGGTTTCCAGGGACCTGCCGTGCTGCCGCATTTGAGCCAGCCACGGAGGTTGTGAAGCAGTAAGAGGCGGCCATGTAGTTGACAACATTGCACGTGATTTTATGGTCGCAGAATTGCTCTGTGACTTTTGTCACAAAGAGCTCAACCATCCATGCAGTACGATCTTATGGAACGACTTGGCACGTTCGCGCAGGCCATGAACCCGCCTGCGTGCGGTGCTGGATTGGAAATGCTGAAATCGAGCGCTAAACGGCGATTGCGTATAGCACTCCTGGTGCTCGCCATTGCTGTAATTTCGCTGCTG
>JBLMYN010000508.1:0-3186 GCA_050258305.1 Actinomycetota bacterium | reverse complement strand
GATCAATGAGAAACGCCGAGATGTCACCTGAATCGCGGTTGGCCACGTAGAGCCGGGGCGCATTCGGCGCCACCGCCATGGCAATGGGTGTGGTACCGGCATCGAATATGTTGGGCGGGGTCAGCGGCGGCAGCGCGCTGTTGGTGGGCGGAACGTTCAGCTCGCCGTTGCCGCTGTTGATATCGAGCAGGGTCACATTGTTACCGGCCGAGTTGGCGATGTAGAAAAAGTCCCCGGGAGGATGAATGGCAAGCGCGGCGGGACGGGAGCCGGTGGTGAAATTCGGAGCTCCAAGCGGGGTCAATGAGCCGTCACTGTGGATGCGAAACCCAAACACTTCATTCGTCCCCTGGCCCGTGACGTAAAAGAAACTTCTTGAACCTTTAATACAGCCGGTCAATCCAATGAATGCCACACATAAGGCCGCAAAAATCCTTGCCTTCATTCAGTTCTCCTCGCCTTTCCGCGGGTAAAAAAGATTGTGGACAGAATACATGAAACAGCCGCGTTGGTGATAACGGCCGCGGGTTCCCGCTGTGAAGAACGCTCTGTAGAGAAAACCTTGCGCCTGAACGTTTCGCGCGGGCCGCTCGTTCGCTAGCGGTCTTCGTGAAGCAGGGGCCTGTTGAGAAACTGGCGGTCAATGGACGCGGCAATCTGGTCGCGCACGCGGCGAAAAGCCGCCAGCTTTTCTTCCCCCGGGCCTTCCACGGCCGCGGGATCATCGAATGACCAGTGCAACAGCCGGAATGCGCCAGGGAAGATGGGACAGGACTCTCTGGCGCGGTCGCACACCGTGATGACATAGGGAATATTCGCCCCCAGGAATTGCGAGACGTTCTTGGATGTTTGCCGCGAGATATCGATTCCAATTTCGCGCATTACCTCTACCGCCAGCGGATTCAGCCCAACGGGCGCCGTGCCCGCGCTCATCACTTCGTAGTCCTCACCGGCAACATGGCGAAGATAGCCCTCCGCCATCTGGCTGCGGGCGGAATTCCCGGTGCACAAAAACAGCACTTTCGCTTTCATCATTTCTGTCCTGAAGCCGCTCAGGGCTTGGAATACACAGGTTGAAGCTCGCCAGTCCCTTTCTCCGCGAAGAACCGGCGCTGGAAATACAGGGCCACATTCACCAGGGCGATCATCACCGGCACCTCAACCAGCGGGCCGATCACGGCCGCAAAGGCCGCTCCGGAATTGATTCCAAACACCGCGACGGCCACGGCAATCGCGAGTTCAAAATTGTTGGAGGCGGCAGTGAAGGAAAGCGTGGTGGTCCTGGAGTAGTCGGCGCCCAGCTTCTTCCCCATGTAGAAAGACACAAGGAACATCACGACGAAGTAAATCAGCAGAGGCACGGCGATGCGCAGAACGTCCAGGGGCAGCCGGATGATGTAACCGCCCTTGAAGGAAAACATCACGACAATGGTGAAGAGAAGCGCGGTCAGCGTAAGCGGCCCCACCCGGGGCACAAAGTTGCCTTCATACCATGCCCGGCCCCGGATCCGCACCAGCAGCGTGCGCGTGATGAATCCGGCGAGAAACGGAATGCCCAGATAGATGAAGACGCTCTTCGCAATGTCGGCGATGGTAACGTTCACCACCGCCCCCCGCAGCCCCAGCTTTTCAGGCAGCACGGTGACGAAGAGCCAGGCATAGACAGAATAAAAGAACACCTGAAACAGCGAATTGAAGGCGACCAGGCCGGCAGCGTACTGCGTGTCACCCCGGGCCAGTTCATTCCACACAATCACCATGGCGATGCAGCGCGCCAGGCCGATCATGATCAGTCCGGCCATGTATTCCGGATAGCCGCGCAGAAAAATGACCGCCAGCACGAACATCAGAATGGGCCCGATCATCCAGTTCTGCAGCAGTGACAGGGCAAGGATGCGCTTGTTGCGAAAAACCAGATGCAATTCCTCATAGCGCACCCTGGTGAACGGCGGGTACATCATCACGATCAGCCCGATGGCGATGGGAATCGATGTCGTGCCGACGCTGAATTTCTCCAGCAGCGGCACAACACCGGGAACCAGCCATCCCAGGGCGACACCGAGAGTCATCGCGGCGAAAATCCAAGCCGTCAGGTAGCGGTCGACAAATCGCAGGCGCGGAACTGCCGGGGCGGCCATAGTCCCTCCTGTTGGTTACTGCCGGGGTGCGGCTCCGGCCGGTTTTTGAGCGCGCACAAAAGCGCTCACGAATTTTCCTTCCACCTGCGGCGCAATGGTCTCGGCGTCAATCCCTTCAGCGCTGAGAAAGGCGCGCGCGTCGTCCAGGGTGTAAACGCGCGTGGGCTCGATTCCAATTGCAGTGAAGCCCGCGGCTGTCAGCTTGTCAGTGTAATCGCTGTCCGAGAGCGCGCCGGCGACGCATCCCGCCCACAGCAGAAGGCTCTTGCGGATCCATTCGGGCACTTCGCCGCGAACCACAACATCAGAAACGGCGAACCTTCCGCCCGGTTTGAGCACGCGAAACGCTTCGCGCAGCACCTGGTCTTTGTCGGCGGAGAGGTTGATCACGCAGTTGGAGATGATGACGTCTACGGAATTGTCGGGCAGCGGAATATCCTCGATTTCGCCCTTCAGGAATTCCACGTTCGTGGCTCCGGCCTTTTTCTGGTTCTCGCGCGCCAGCGCCAGCATATCGTCCGTCATATCAAGTCCGTAGGCTTTACCCGTGGGGCCTACGCGGCGGGCGGAGAGCAGAACGTCAATGCCGCCCCCTGCGCCCAGATCGAGCACCACTTCGCCGGGACGGAGTTCGGCGAGCGCAGTAGGATTGCCGCATCCGAGAGATGCTTCAAGCGCGGCTTCAGGCACCAGCCCGGCCTGCGCAGCGTCGTAGAGGTTGTGCGTGATGGGATCAGCGCCGCTGCTGCAGCAACTGGATGGGCCGCAGCATCCGTTGCTCTTGCCGGAAGAGACGCGGCGTGCCGCCTCGCCGTATTTTTCCTGAACGATTTCCTTGATCGTGCTTTCCGCCATGACTGCCTCCTGGTTATTTACAGCAGAGGATCTGCTGCGGCTCAATGGCCGTGTTGCGCGTACAGCATTCCGCTACCAGGAACGCGAGCAGTTCCTGGATGGCGGGACAGTTTGCCGTGTAGCGCAGGAAGGTGCCTTCGCGCTGCACGCAGATGAGTTCTTCATTTTTGAGTTTGTCGAGGTGATGAGAAAG
>JBLMYN010000507.1:0-4332 GCA_050258305.1 Actinomycetota bacterium | reverse complement strand
CTTCATCCATGATCTTCCTGTAATCCGGGAGTTCCGGCGTAATACGCATCTCCGCCATTTCCGGGAACGGCAGCTTCTGTTTGAGCAGCGGCCATTTGGTCAGGAAGGTCTTAAGCTTCTGCTCCACGGCAGAAACGCGTGAGGTGATGGCAGTGAAAAGCACGGTTTCCGGCCGGCTCTGCATCAGGAACTTCCACGCAGCGGAAGGTGCCGCCAGGTCTTTCGCAACCACGCGTTTGGCGAAATCCTTGGCGTCATCCTCCAGGTGGCGCCAGCGCTCCACGAAGCCTTTGTTTGGAATCTGGCGCTGCATCGCTGACACGTCCTTGTCGGGGAGTTTCCTGGTCAGGTAATACATCACCACGGGGCTGGCATCGGGGTTGAGGCCTACATCCTGAAGCTGCTGTTTGACTTTGAACATCTGATTCAGGCCGCCGGCGTCCGCCTTCGCCACGGAAAGATGGGGAACAAGCACTTTGAGCCAGCCCTCTTTTTCCAGCGCTTTCAGCACCTCGATCGGCTGATCTTCATGCGCCAGTTGCTCAATCTCGTGGCCCACTGCGCGGCCGTCAATGTTCTCAATGTAGTTGTTTTCCTTGGCCGCATCGTAACGGGCCTGGGTGCGCTCTTCGAGCGTCCAGTGAAATCGTGTGGCCAGGCGCGTTGCCCGGATCAGCCGCGACGGGTCTTCGTAAAATGCGTAGTTGTGCAGGATCCGCAGCACCTTGGCTTCAATATCCGCGACGCCATTGAACGGATCCGTCAGCAATCCGCGCGATCCGGGGTTGAGCGACAGTGCCATGGCGTTCACGGTGAAATCGCGCCGCCGCATATCGTCATAGATGGTTCCGGGCGTGATCTCGGCCGGCTTGCCTGGCTTGTCGTATCTTTCCGAGCGGGTGCTGGTAACTTCGGCTCGCACATTGCCGGGCAGCAGCAACATCAGCGAACGCGTATTTTCATCACTGCCCTCCACCACAGCGCCCGCTTTTTCAAAATCTTTTTGCAGCTTGAGCGCATTTCCCTGCACTGCAAAATCGAGGTCGCGAATAATAAAACCGCTGATGATGTCGCGCACGGCGCCGCCGGCCAGAAAAACATTCATGTCGTGCGCGCGAGCCACTTCCGTCACCAGCGCCAGTGCACGCTGCTGGTCCGGGCTCAGCCGGGTCTCCATCAGATAAATAAAATCTGGCATCAGCTTACGGACACACCTCGACCGTCCGGGGAACTCCCCGAAACTGGCCCACCCATCTCCTGGTTCTTCGTAAGTTGCACTTTATACTAGACTTAGACGGCTACAGCAGGGGCCTGCGTAAACCCGAAACAATATCACAAACGTTAACCCTTTGGCTACCCTGCGCTGCGGAAATACCGGTGCCGCCTTTGATGCCTCCGCAATCGGTGCGAGAATCAGTGCTTGGCCGAATGCCTTCAACGCACAAAAAAGTGATTGTCCGCAAAACCGGACGCGATTCCCTGCGGGGATACGTCTCTCCCAATTTCATTGTGGAAGGCAAGCTGGAACTGCTCAACCAGTCCGGCAAAGTAGTATTGATTGATCTGGCCGAAATCAAGAGCGTCGACTTCGTTCGCGACTTCAATGACACCGCCACTCCCGGCCGCAAGACCTTCACCACGCGGCCGCGGACCGAGGGCCTGTGGGTAAGGCTGAGATTCGCCGACAATGATGTGCTGGAGGGCATGATGCCGAACGATCTCGTCCAGGTCTCCGCGGAGGGCTACCTGGTCACGCCTCCGGATACACGCGGCAACGTGCAGCGCGTATTTGTTCCCAAAGCCGTGCTCGAAGAAGTCAATGTGCTCGCCGTCATTGGCCGGGGGCACGGCCGCCGCAAGCCGGCAACGCCGGAAGATGCCCGCCAGGAGCGCCTCTTCACCGAACAATGACCTTTTGTCCTGACACTTCCCTTCTTACAAATTACAATCACGGGTTCGGGTTTTGCTCAGGACCATTCATGAAACTCACGGAGATAGCCGCCAGAATCGGCGCAAGTCTGGATCCCGCAGACACAGAACTGGAGGTGAGCGCAGTCGCGCCGATTGAGTCCGCCAGGCCCGGCTCAATCACCTTCATTGCCAATCCGAAGTACGCTCCTGCCGCGCGGACCACACAGGCGTCGGCGATTATCGTGGACGAAAAATTTCCCGCCGTGAGTAAACCTCTTCTGCGCACTCGCAACCCTCATTTTGCCTATGCCCGCGCGGCGGAATTGTTTGCCAGGCCGCCACAGTATGCTCCGGGGATTCACCCCACGGCTGTGATCGATTCTTCCGCCCGCATCGGCGCCAATGCATCGATTGGCCCTTATGTTGTGATCGGGCCGGAAACCGTAATCGGCGATCACTGCACGCTTGTGGCGCACGTTGTGATCTATCGCGGAGTGAAGATCGGCGCCAACTTCTTCGCTCACGCAAACGTCTCCATCCGCGAGTTCTGTGAAATCGGCGACAATGTTCTGCTGCATAACGGCGTGGTCATTGGCGGTGATGGCTTTGGCTTTGCCAAAGACGACCAGGGCCACTGGTACAAGGTTCCCCAGTCCGGCAAGGTCGTGATTGAAGACAATGTTGAAATCCAGGCAAATTCATGCGTGGACCGCGGCAGCATGGGCGAGAGCCGCATCGGGCGCAATACCAAGATCGACAACCTCGCCCAGGTGGGGCACAACTGTACGATTGGCGAAAACTCTCTGCTTTGCGCCCAGGTCGGGCTGGCCGGCTCGACTGAGCTGGGACGAGATGTGATCCTGGCCGGACAGGCCGGAATCGCCGGCCATTGCAAGCTGGGCGACGGCGTTGTTGTGACCGCCCAAAGCGGCACGCATGGCGATATACCTGCGGGATCAGTGATCAGCGGTACTCCGGGTTTTGACAACAAACAATGGCTGCGCAGCGTCGCCGTATTCAACCGGCTGCCTGAACTGGCCCGGGCGGTGCGCGAGCTGACCGGCAAGCTCAAAAAGGACGAGGCCTGATGGACGGCGGCAAAGTTGAAAGCAAAAAACCAATCCGGGTCCTTCTGCTTGACGACCGCCAGGACAACCTGATTTTGCGCGCTGCCATTCTGCGCAGCCACGGCTATGACGCTGTGACCTCCGCCTCCGTCGAGGAAGCCGAGACGCATCTCGGAAATATCGATATCGCGGTACTTGATTACCATCTCGGGGCGGGAAAGTTCGGGACGGAGGTGGCCCAGTCTCTGCGCGACAAGCGGCCGGAAGTGCCCATCATTATTTTATCCGCCACTCTGGAGCGCAAATTCGGCGGCGTGGAAGACATGCACCTGCTCAAAGGCTACAGCTCCGTCGATGACCTGCTGGCCGCGCTCCGCTCTTTTGAAGCCAAACGCCGCGGCAAGCCCGTGGTGGTGGACGCCCGCGACTTTTTCTACTCGCGCATTGCCATGGCCATGGGTGACGATGTAGTGCTCGAAATCCTGGATCGCGATGGAAGCTGGCAGTATGTGAACGAATATTTCGCCCGGCTTTACGACAAGAAACGCTCGTGGTTCAACGGCAAGAACCGGTTCGTGGAATTTCCCGAGCTGCGCGGCGACTGGCAGGACATCATCCGCACCGTGGCCGACACGCGCGAGACTTATGTGGACCGCAGCTTTCGCGGATTGCCTCACCTGCCCAGCAAGAGGCGCCAGCGCTGGAACTGGAACATTCTGGTCTTCCCCCTGAAGCTGCACGACAATCGCAACGGCGTGGTGCTGAGCGCGCGGGTGATTGAAAAGAAATGAAGGCTTTGCGGCTGTTCATGCTCATCCTTTCTTTTGCCGTGCTGGCGGGCTGCCACGCCCGCATGGTGGAAGTGAAGCTGGTCAACGCCAGCGCGCAGCCGCTCTCCATCATCGTCGTCGATTATCCCAGCGCCACCTTCGGCGTGGACAAGCTCGATCCCGGCGCAACCTACCAGTACGCGATCAAGCCGCTCGCCACAGGCCCGTTGAAAGTCCAGTTCACTGACGCACAGGGGCGCAACCATACCTATACCGGTCCGGCATTGCATAAAAATGACGAAGGCCAGCTGACCGTTACGCTTACGCAGGATTCGGCTGCAGCAGCGAGCAGCTACTCCCAGCGATAAACAGGGCGAATCCTCTCCATTCAATCTTTTGTTGCTGAACTCCCCTGCACCGGTCTCCGCTCGGGACAATAAAAATTACCGCCTCTCGGCAGGCAGTGCGCTGTTGATGGCATCGCGCACTGCCTCCATGAGGTCATCCCGCGAAGAGAACTGTTTGGGATCGATGGGCGGGTGGAAGACCAGCGTGGCCGTTCCGCCCTTCACGATGTTGCTGCC
>JBLMYN010000506.1:0-21419 GCA_050258305.1 Actinomycetota bacterium | reverse complement strand
TACGCTGCGGGGTTGTTGCTTTTGCGGAACAAGTTGCAGCTCTGAGCCCTGAGCCAAAAGCCAAAACCACCGGGATAATTTATGACGTATGCACTCTCTCTGCGCCGCGTCCCCGTCTCTCGTCAATGAGAGCTTTACGGCGAACCAGCAAGGCGATCACAAGCTGAAAAAAGAACGCGCCGGTTGCATCAATCAAAACATCCCGCGGTGAAGGCGTGCGTGAGGCGACGAACGTCTGGTGGATTTCATCCGCTGACCCGGCAAGCAGCGCCAGGAACCAGGCCGGCACACTCCAGCGCAGCGACCATGGCCTGAACGCGGGGAATGTGGCGCGGAAGGAGAAAAACGCGAAGCCGCTGAGCAGGCCGTAGCTGAAGAAATGCGCCGACTTGCGCACCAGGAAGTGCAGCCGCTCAAAAGCCGCCGGAGAGATGCTGCCGTACAGCGCGTGAACGATCTTCAAGAGAATGGAGCCGGTATGCTCGGCGGAAAAAGTGTCAGTTGAAAACCAGGCCAGCACACCCAGCCAAACCAGGGTAGGCAGCCACCAAAGCCTTACGTTGCTCCGGCGAGGCGCTGCAGGCGTTTGCTGGATGGAGGATGCCAAGCTCGCGCGCCTATTCCACCCGGTAATTCGGAGCTTCACGCGTGATGATTACGTCATGCACGTGGCTCTCACGCAGGCCGGCGCCGCTGATGCGGATGAAGCGGCCCTTCTGCTGCAAATCGGCAATGGAGTTGGTGCCGCAGTAGCCCATGCCGGAACGAAGACCTCCAACCAACTGATAAATCATCGCGGCCAGAGTTCCGCGGTAGGGCACGCGGCCTTCAATGCCTTCAGGGACCAGTTTGTTCAGGCGGTTGCTGCGCCCGTCACTGTCCTCAATGATTGCTTCGGCGGCGCTGTCGTCCACACTCTGGGCGTAGCGTTCACTGGAGCCCGCGGCCATGGCGGAAAGGGAGCCCATGCCGCGATAGGTTTTGAATGACCGGCCTTGATACAGGATGGTCTCGCCCGGGCTTTCATCAGTTCCGGCAAAAAGCGAGCCAATCATCACCACGCTAGCGCCGGCGGCGATTGCCTTGGTGATATCGCCCGAATACTTGACGCCCCCGTCGGCGATGACCGGGACCTTCGCGTCGCGGCATGCTCGCGCCGCTTCTGCAATGGCCGTGATCTGCGGCACGCCCGCGCCGGTGACCACGCGCGTGGTGCAGATGGAGCCCGGGCCGATTCCCACTTTCACCGCATCTGCTCCGGCCTTCACAAGTTCGCATGCGCCTTCATGGGTGCCCACATTGCCGGCGAGCAGATCTACTTCAGGAAATTTTGCCTTGATCTGCCGCACCGCCTCGATCACGCGGCTGGAGTGGCCGTGCGCGCTGTCGACGGCCAGCACGTCAACCTTGGTTTTGATCATCTCCTGGGCGCGCTCCAGAAAATCTCCGGTGGCGCCCACGGCGGCGCCCACGCGCAGGCGGCCATGCTCGTCTTTGGCGGCGTTGGGATACTTCAACTTCTTCTGGATGTCCTTGACCGTGATCAGGCCCTTCAGGTTGTACTTGTCATCCACCACCAGCAGCTTTTCCACTCGGTGCTCGTGCAGGATTTTTTCCGCGTCTTCAAGCGTGGTGCCCACAGGCACGGTGATGAGATTGTCTTTGGTCATCACCTGGCTGATGGGAACGTCGGTGCGGGTCTCAAAGCGGAGATCGCGATTGGTGAGAATGCCCACGAGCTTCTTGTTTTTGGTTACGGGGACGCCGGAAATCTTGTAGCGCCGCATCATCTCCAGCGCATCGCCAATCCGGTGGTCGGGCGAGAGCGTGATCGGGTCCATGATCATGCCGCTCTCGGAGCGCTTTACCTTGTCCACTTCGTCGGCCTGCTGCTCGATGGAGAGATTGCGGTGGATGATCCCCAGCCCGCCCTGCTGAGCAATGGCAATGGCCAGGCGCGACTCAGTGACGGTATCCATGGCAGCGCTGATGATGGGAATGTTGAGGCGGATGTTGCGGGAGAGCTGCGTCTGCGTGTTGGCGTCAGCCGGCACCACGTCAGAGTGCGCTGGCAAGAGCAACACATCATCAAATGTCAGGGCTTCAGGGACTGGAAAATGAATCATGTTTCATTGTAAACGCTCAGTCGCGATTGCGGAACTGACCCGTTTCGGCGGCTCACAGCCTGAGTCGCGGCGAATCTGTCGCGCCGAAACGGTAGTAGAATCGTGGCTGTGTGGGCGTACAGGGTTCCATATCCGCATCCGCCGGAGAAACTCGCGTATTCAGACGTGTCGTTTCCGGAGCTGTCATCAGCCCTGAGGCATTACAAGCCATGGACGGTAGATTTTCCCGAACGCCATATTTCTTACGCGATCGTGGGCTGCAAGCAGGCCGACCTGCCCCGCTGCGTAGAAGAAGTATGCAAGGCTGTTGACCGCCACGCGCGAGGGCACGAACCGCCTCGTTTGGAAATCAGGCTCGCTGACCCAAATTGATCGGCTTGCTGCGGACCGCGCTTTTTTCCTTATTTCAGTCGTTCCAGAAGTTCTCGCTGAGATACCTGTCAGCCGAATCCGGCAGAACCGCAACAATCACTGCGGGTTCGCTGCTCGCGGCTGCTTCCAGCGCAACTTTCTCAGCCGCCACCAGCGCGGCGCCGCCGGAAATTCCCAGCAGCACTCCTGCCGTGCGCGCCATGCGCTTGACCATGGCGTAAGCGGCCTCAGTGTTGATCTCCAGGGCCGTGCTGGCCAGCGAGGGATCGTAGATTCGCGGCACGATTGCGGTGGGCATGTGCTTGAGACCTTCAATGCCATGAAACGCGGAATCCGGCTGAACGGAGATTGTCCTGATTGCGGGATTGAGTTCCTTCAGGCGGCGCGTGGTCCCTACAAACGTTCCACTCGTGCCGAGGCCGGCGATAAAGTGTGTGATCGCGCCCCGCGTCTGGGCCCAGATCTCCAGCGCCGTACCGTTGTAGTGCGCCAGCCAGTTGGCGTCATTGGAGTATTGATCGGCGTAGAAGTATTTTTCCGGCTCTGACTGGTAGAGCTTGCGCGCAAGCCGGATGGCCCCGTCGGTTCCTTCCTGCGGGTCAGTCCAGATGATTTCCGCGCCATAGGCGGCAAGGATGCGTTTGCGCTCGGCGGAAACATTTTCCGGAACACACAGAGTCACCGGCACACCGCGGGCCGCTCCGATCATGGCATAAGCGATGCCGGTGTTGCCGCTGGTGGCGTCGAGCAGGCGTCTTCCTCCGCTCAGAGCCCCTGAGCGGAGAGCGCTTTCAATAATATTGAGCGCGGCTCGGTCCTTCACCGAGCCTCCGGGGTTCAGCCATTCCGCCTTGCCAGAAATCTGCACATGGCGCAACCCTGGCGCCAGATTCTCAAAGCGCAACAGAGGCGTGTTGCCGACGCGCTGCAGCGGCTGAACACCGATAGCGCGGTCGAGCACGGGGGCTTGATGATGCAGAAATTCGCCGCTGCCTCGCACCGCCCGGGAACGCCTTGCGTGGAGATGCCAGTTCACGGCCGGCTGCCTCCGGCGATGGAAGGCACAATCGAAATGATGTCGCCGGGCTTGACGGCTGTCTCCGTCTTCTGCAGATAGCGGATGTCATCGTCATTGACGTAGACGTTCACAAACGAGCGCAGCCGGCCTTCTTCGTTATAGAGGTGCTGCTTCAGCGGCGGAAACTGCCGGGTGAGCGATTCGAGCGCCAAAGCGACTGAATCACCCGCTACATCAATCAGGCCCGCGCCATCGGTATACCGGCGCAGCGGGGTTGGAATGCTTATTTTCAGCGACATACGGTTCGGTCCTCCACCTGGCTGGAAACGCGAATCTCTTCACTCTCCAGCCGCTTGTTGTCTTCTGTTTCGCCCAGCAGAACGAAAGCGTTGGTATCCTGCGCCAGTCCCTGCGCCACGGCGGTAATCACATAGGAGCAGCCGAGCCAGTGCGCTTCCGCCAGGTCGGTCTGCGACCAGCGCGCGGGATGATCAGGATGGGAATGATAAAAGCCGACGATGTCCAGCCCTTTGCCGGCTGCCTGGCGCTGCGCGCTGATAAGCTCTTTGGGATCAATGTGGTAGCGGTCCTGCGGCCGGTCAGAGCGGGTATTGCCGCACCGCACCACCTCTTCCACAAGGCGATCATTCCCGGTGAAGCGCCCCACCAGGACACCGCAACATTCGAACGGGTAGGTCTCCTCGCCATGGCGGCGTAAGGCCTGGTATTCGGCTTCTCTGATCACAAGCATGTCTTCTTCGGCCTGCTTCCTTTCTGCGCAGCCCTGCCGCACCAATCCCACAAAGCAAAACCCACTCGGCTCAGCGAGTGGGTTGGCGTCAAAGAAACAATCCTGAAAGATTATGTCAGCTTCGCCACAACTCGCCGGAACGGACCACCCCTGCGCCGCAACAACAACAGCAGCAACAGGCTCCGTTCTGGCAGATGGCGAACATCAAACCTAAGTCTAGTAAAGGCGACTGTGATAGTCAATGGCCGGCCGGAGGGGGCTGCGGTTACCAAAAGCACGCCGAACGCGGGTCTTTCCGGCGGCAGCACTCGCTGCCGTGCAGCCCCGGCAGCGAGAACGAACCCGCACTGTGACCTGTATCACCGCACAAAAAATCCGGATAGAATAAGAGTTCCTATTAGAAACGCCTTTCCGGAAAGCCTGGCGCTGAAGGGGGCCGCAAATGGCGAATACTTCCACCGCTGCCATCAGGGACACGGCACCATCACATAAAGAACTGACCAGTGCACACGAGGGAGGCTGCCAGGCCGCGGCAGCGCTGCATGAATCCCTTGTCCGGTACTACCAGACGGATATCGTTACAGCACGCCGGCAAGCCATCAACCTGGGAAGCGAACTGGGGAGGATCGCCGCCGCCGAGCGGGATTGTGGACGAACCCGCGGGCTGGAGCAAAAGTTCACCAAGTCCTATCAGGCCATGCTCGACCAGCACCGGCTGGCATTCCTGGATTTCGAGCAGTTGTCCCGCGAACTGGAAAAAGATCTGCCGCCGGATTTCACGTTCCTTTCCCGCCTGGTCGCGGACATTGAGCATCACTTGAACGCAGCGGAGCACATACACCAGGAGTGCATGGCCGCGGCTGCGTAGCGGCGAGCCGGACGACAAATCACAATCGCCTGCAGATCCATTGCACCCTCCTTCCAAATTTCCCGGAATCCGTTCACTGAGTGATGTGGCAGAATAGCTGGCCATGATTCGAGAAATCGTGGGATCAGGAGTTGTCCCGCCAGAGAAGCACTTTCGCTGGCGAGGCGGCGAGATCACCCGCCTGGAAGGGCTTACGGATGCGGTATTTGCCTTTGCCGTAACGCTGCTGGTGGTTTCACTTGAGGTTCCGCACACATTTCAGGAACTGGTGCAGGCGATGAAGGGTTTTGTCGCCTTCGCTCTCTGTTTCACCATCCTGATGCAGGTGTGGTACTACCACTACAAGTTTTCCCGCCGCTATGGACTGCAAACCCTTTATACGATTGTGCTCACCGCCGCGCTTATCTTTGTCGTGTTGTTTTATGTATACCCGTTGAAATTTCTCTTCATCCTGGCTGTGGGCGGAATCTCCGGCGGCCTGACCACTCCGGTCGACCAGCTCAATCGCATGATCACTACCACTCATCAACTTTCAATTCTGTGGCTGATTTACAGCGCCGGTGTGATTGCGGTTTACGGTATTTTTGCTCTGCTCTATCGTTACGCCTATACAAAACGGGGCGAACTCGATCTGAACGAGTACGAAGCGCTTTGCACGCGTGACGCCACGTATCATTTTTGCGGTTACGCAGCCGTTGGAGTACTTGTTTCGATTGCGGCAGTCGTGCTGCCCAGCCGCTACGTCGGTTATGCAGGGCTGCTCTTCTTCCTGAATGCAATCTGGGGCTGGATGGCAGGAGCGACCCTGGGTAAGCGGGAACGCCAGGCTCTGGAACGCATGCAGGCCCGTTCCGCCGCAACCGGCGAATCGTGAAGCGCTCTCCAACGCACTGAAACTCTGATAGCATCATCAGTTGGATATGCCTGCAGGAAAGCTGCATCTGGTGCCCCTGGGCGGCCTGGGCGAGTTCGGAATGAACTGCATGGCCGTGCGCTGGGGCGATGACATCATCGTAATTGACGCCGGACTCATGTTCCCCGAGTCAGAGCTGCTGGGCGTCGATATTGTTGTTCCTGACATAACCTACCTTCTTCAGAACCGCGAGAAAGTCCGCGGGATTGTGCTGACGCACGGGCATGAAGACCACATCGGTGCGCTGCCCTGGGTCCTGAACGAGCTGCAGGTGCCGGTATTCGGCACCGAGTTCACCCTGGCCCTGGTGGAAAACAAGCTGGACGAGCACGAACTGCTGGAGGATGCCGACCTGCGCGAGATCCGCGCAGGTGTCCGCTTTAACCTGGGGCCGTTCACGATCAATCCGATTCAGGTCACACATAGCCTGGTGGACGCCGTGGCCCTGGCCATCCACACGCCGATGGGCGTAATCATTCATACCGGCGATTTCAAGGTGGACCCCACGCCCACCGACAACCGCCTGTTTGACCTGCACACGTTCGCCGAATATGGCAAAGAGGGGAACGTTCTGGCGCTGCTGCAGGATTCCACGAATGCCGAACGCCGCGGTTACACGCCAAGCGAGCGCGCGGTCACCGGGCGGTTTGACGAGATTTTTGCCCGCGCCGACGGCCGGCTGTTCGTCTCCTGTTTTTCTTCGTCCATCCATCGCATCAGGGTGACCATTGAAATGGCCCGGGAATACAGGCGCAAAGTGGCGTTGGTGGGCCGGTCAATCTCTGAAGCCACGGAGATCGCGCTCGATCTCGGCTACCTGGAAATACCTGAAGGCGTGCTGATTCATCCGGGCCAGATCAAAGAGTACCTGCCGGCTCAGGTATGCGTACTGATCAGCGGCACGCAGGGCGAGCCCATGTCCGCGCTTTCGCGGGCGGCGGTGGACAACCACAAGCACGCCAAAATCGAACGCGGCGATACTGTGGTCCTCTCTTCACGCATCATTCCAGGAAACGAAAAGGGCATCTACCGGATGATCGATCACCTTTTCCGGCGCGAGGCCAACGTAATTTATGAAGACGGGTCAACGCCGCCTGTGCACGTGAGCGGCCACGCCAGCCAGGAGGAGCTGAAGCTGGTGATGAACCTGGTCAAGCCCCGCTATTTCATCCCGATCCATGGCGAGTACCGCCAGCTCAGGATTCACGCCGACCTGGCGCGTTCGCTGCACGGCGCCGTGGGACAGGTGCTGATGCTGGAAAGCGGCGAGGTGTTCGAATTCGACGAATTGGGTGCGCGCAAGCTGGACAAGGTTCCGGTCGGGCGCATCTGCATTGATTCCGGCTCGCGTAGTGATGTGGTGGAAGATCTGATCATTAAAGACCGCCGCCACCTGGGCGAAGACGGCTTTGTGCTGCCCATCATCGCCATCAACAAGCTCAAGGGAACGGTCGAGTCCATTCCGGAGATCGTTATGCGCGGGTTTGCCGCAGGCGGCGAGAATGGCTTTGTGCAGGACGCCCGGCGCATTGTCGCCGCCACACTGGACAGTTCCACCGCGGAAGAAAAGGCCGACTACGGTGTGATCAAGGAAAAAATCCGCGCCGACCTGAAGCGCTATATCAACAAAACAACGTCGCGCCGTCCGCTGATCATGCCGGTAATCCTGGAGATCTAGTGGACAGGCACCGAGGCTCGCGCAAGCTTACCTACGTCCTCTTTCTTGTACTTTTTCTTGTGCTTGCCGCACTGGTGCTGCGGCAGATGGCGGAAACGCATCTCCGCGCCGCTGCCGTGCTCACCCTGCTCAACGATCCCAAAGCCCATGGCATGATTGCCGACTTTGCCCGCCAGCCCTTCACGGAACAATCCGGCTCAGCGCTGGTGGCAGAAGGGCCCATGAAGTTCCGGCTCTATATCCCGAAGGGAGGCGCGCGCAACGGCGGCATTGTGCTTCTGCACGGAGTACATCGCCTGGGCATGGACGACCCGCGCCTTGTCAATCTGTCGCGCGCCCTGGCGGGCTCGGGAGTGGAGGTAATGACGCCGGAGCTTGAGGACCTGGCTGATTACCGGATCACGCCTCGCACCATTGACACGATCGGCGCTTCGGCCGTGATCCTGAGCACAAAGCTGAAGCGGCGCGTCGGCTTGATTGGCCTGAGCTTCGCCGGAGGCCTGTCTCTGATGGCGGCTGCGCGTCCTGAGTACAGGGACAAGATTGGGTTTGTGCTGGCTGTGGGCGCACATGAAAACATGGCGCGGGTGGCGCGCTTTTACGCCACCAACATGGAAACGGCGCCGGACGGAAAAGAAGTTCATCAGCAGGCGCACGAATACGGCATGCTGATCCTGGCTTACGCGCACCTGGAAGATTTCTTCAGCGCCCGCGATGTTTCCATCGCTCGCGACAGCCTGCGTCAATGGTTGTGGGAAGAACCGCAGGCCATGAAAACAGCGGAAAAGCTCAGCCCCGCAGGCAGAAAGACGCTCGATCTGCTTCTGCACCAGCATGAGGATCTGCGGCAGGCGCTGCTGGCCGAGATCGCGCAGAACCAGGCGGAAATGGACGCGGTTTCGCCAAGGGGCAAACTGGGCGGCATCTCCGCGCACGTTTACCTGCTGCACGGAGCCACGGACAATATCATCCCGCCAGAGGAAACGCTCTGGCTGGAGCAGGACGTACCGAAGCAGGCATTGAAACGCGTGCTCATCAGCCGGGCGCTCACACACGTTAACGCCGGGAACGGCGAGCCGTTCGCGGAAAAATGGAGGCTGGTGCACTTCTTTGCCGGCGTGCTCCAGGAGTCAGTGCAACTGAGTGAAGAGAAAGCAGGCCACTAAGTGCAGATGCTACGATCGCAAACAGAATGCATGGTAACTCTCAATGATATTCAGGCGGCGCGCGCGCTGTTGCGCGGGGTGACTGTACGCACTCCACTGGTGGAATGCCGGTTGCCGGACAAGAGACGGATCTTCATCAAGCCGGAGAATCTGCAGCCGGTGGGCTCGTTCAAACTGCGGGGAGCGTACAACAAAATCGCATCGCTCACCGCGGAAGAAAAGGCGCGTGGCGTGGTGGCGCATTCCAGCGGCAACCATGCGCAGGGCGTCGCGTTTGCGGCGCGGGCGCTGGGGGTGAAAGCGGTCATTGTGATGCCCCGCAACGCTCCGGAGGTCAAGCTGGAGGCCACGCGAAGTCTTGGCGCCGAGATTGTGCTGGTCGGGCCGGCCAGCGAAGACCGCATCAGCAAGGCGGAAGAACTCGAAAGGGAGCGCGGGCTGGTGGCTGTGCCGCCCTATAACGACGAAAAGATCATCGCCGGGCAGGGAACCATCGGGCTGGAGATTCTTGACGACCTTGGCGATGTGGAGGTCGTCCTGGCGCCGGTGGGCGGCGGCGGACTGATCAGCGGTATCGCAACGGCGATCAAGGAATCCCGCCCCGGAGTGAAGATCATTGGCGTGGAACCCGAGTTTGCCGCAGATGCGCGGGAGAGCCTGCGCACCGGCAAAATCCAATTTACCCGGGCGGAGGACGCTGCCAAAACCCTGGCGGACGGGCTGCGTTCGCAGAGCGTGGGGCCGATCAACTTTGAACACATTCGCAAATACGTGGACGGGATCATCGCGGTGAAAGAAGATGAGATCAAGCAGGCGATGCGGCAACTGCTCTTTGCAGGACGCATTCTTGCCGAACCCAGCGGCGCCGTGACCACAGCGGCGGCCATGTTCCACGCAGATGAAATGCCGGTCTCAGACAGGACCGTGGCCGTGGTCAGCGGCGGTAATATTGAATCGCACCTGTTTATCGATATCCTTACAGGTAGAATTTAAATGCATTTATGAAGGCCTCATTTTTTGCGACAGCGGCATGTCTAACCCTGAGCATCTATGCGGCGGCCGCAGAGCGAGCCACCACGGTTCGTAAGGCTGAATTGGTTTCTTCTCCGGCCGCAAATGCCCAGTCTGTACAAACTGTGGAGCGCGGGGCTGATTTGACCATCCTGCAGCAGCAGAACTCCGGAAATGAACCCTGGGTAAGAGTTGCCATTGCGATCCCGGGGGCGGCACAGAATGCGCCCGCGCGCCAGGTGGAGGGTTGGTTGCCGGCCAGGCCTGTGGTCTCCGCTGGAACAGCGAATGGCGACGAGATTGTCTATGGAGAAGCCGTGGATTCCGAGCACCAGGCGGAACAGCGCGGCGGGCGCAAAGGCGCAGCGCAGGATGCCTTGCGTCTCTACTATGAAGTTGCGCAGCTGTTTCCGAATTCGCCTTTCGCGGGCGAAGCGTTGTGGCGCTCGGCGGACATTCGCCGCCAGCTTGCCAGGGCAGAGGGAAAGCCACTGCAAGACCAATATCTGAATGAAGTGATCAGCCGGTTCCCGCATACCAAGTGGGCCGACCTGGCAGCTTTTGATCTGCTCGACAGCCAGCTATGCCACGACTGGAACGGGCTGCCCGACTGCCCGTCAAAAGAAGCCGAGGCCTACGAGCGCTACGCGCGCGAGCATCCACAGTCGCCGAAGTTTGGTGAAGCCATTTTCGACGCAGCTTTTCGGCTGGCCTCCGTGGCAGACATGTACCGCATCTCGGGCGACAAAGACAAGAGCAGCGCCGCGCACAACAAAGCGCTGGCCCTGGCGCAGGAACTGGCCGGCAATGCGGTACAGGGAGAGTGGAGCTACCGGGCCACAAACCTGATCTACAAGTTGCAGCAGAACATCCCACTGTATGGAGCTCCTGAATGAGCGGCAGAAACAAGTTCATGGCGTATTTCGTTTTCGCGCTTGGTTTTGCCGCCGGCGCCTGCGCCCAGGTGACCGACCAGCAGCACGGGACCGTAATCGGTAATGCAGTGATGTACGTGACGCCCGATACAGGCGCCGCGCAGGTGGCGCGTCCCAGCCGTGGCCGCGACACGTGGCTGATCGGCAAGTCAATGATTGACGGAAAGCCGTGGGCGCACATCATGGTCACCATGTCAAAGAACTCGTTCAGTGCGCCGGAAACAGTAACCGGCTGGACGGACGGCAGGCTGGTGATTACCACAGCAACGCCGAAGGGCGACCAGATCATCTACGGCGAGGCGGTGGAGGCCCGGCGCGAGGGGGAGAACGGCCGCAAACACGCCGACGAAGAAGCCATGCGACTCTACTACCGGGTTTACGAATATTTTCCCAACTCTCCCCTTGCCGGCGAATCGCTCTGGCACGCCGCCGACCTGGAATGGCAACTGGAGAAGGCGGGCGTGTTCTCGCGGCCCTCCGCCCGCGAGATGAGCCCGGACGCACGATCAGAAATTGAAGAAAGCACCATGCGCAAGCTGATGAAGAAATTTCCCCAGACCAGGTGGGCTGACCTGGCCGCTTACGACCTGCTCGACAATAAAATTTGCGGCACATGGAAGGGCGAGACGAAGTGCCCGGAGAAGGAAACCGATCTTTACGAGCATTACGCGCACGAGCATCCGCAGTCGCCCAGGGCCCCGGAGGCGCTTTACAAAGCGGCATGGCGGCAGGCCGTTCTGGTGGACATGTTCACCAAAAAAGGCCAGCGCGATAAGAGCGAGAAAGCGAAGCGGCGGGCCATGGCGATCGCACAGGAGATTTCAACAAAGTATCCTGAGGGCGATTGGAAACCGCGCGCAGCCCAGCTTGTTTTCGCCCTGCAACAGGGGCTTGAAATTTCCACGGAAGGCCATCGCGAAGCGGAAAAATAAAACACAATGCACCAGTCTCTCTTATCCATCCTGCTGGGGATCATCGAGGGGCTGACGGAGTTTCTCCCCGTCAGCTCCACCGCGCACTTGCGCATTACCGAGGCGCTGCTGGGCATCGACCTGAGCAACGGATTCTGGAAGATGTATTCCATCGTGATCCAGCTTGGCGCCATCCTCTGCCTCCCCATTTACTTTCACTCGCGCATCGCGCGATTTCTCTCCACCTTCCCGGAAGGCGAGCACCGCGACCGCACAGCGCTGAACCATCCCCTTACGCTCGTGATGATAGCGTTTGTTTTTACCGCTATTCCGGCATTGCTGCTGACCAAAGTCATCGGCAAGCACCTGGAAAGCCTGGTTGTCATGGGATGGTCTCTGCTGATCGGCGGGATCATCATGTGGATTGTGGATGCGCAGTTCGGTCATCCGCGAACCGGCGACCGGTTCCCGACCAGCCGCACGGAAGAAATGACCACGCCGCAGGCGATCTGGATTGGAATCTGTCAGATCGCGTCCGCGGTTTTCCCCGGGACCTCGCGCTCCATGTCCACCATCAGCGCGGGACAAGTGGCGGGGATGTCGAGGCCGGCGGCCCTGGAGTTTTCTTTTTTTCTCTCCATGCCGACCATGGCTGCTGCTGTGGGCTACGATCTTTTCCGCACCTTCCACCCGAAGCACGGAGAACCTCTCGGCCGCATGCCTGCGAATGGACTCGAATGGGGCGTGTTGATCATCGGCTTTGTGGTCTCGTTCCTGGTGGCGCTGGCGGTGGTGGCGTGGTTCATGCACTGGGTCAGGCAGAGGGGGTTTGTGCCGTTCGCCATCTACAGGATTGTCGTGGGGATTGCCGTGCTGGTCTGGGTGATGCGGATCGCGTGAAGAAGCCCTGACGCCGGCGACGACAGCAACTCACCGGCGAGTCCCGCGCCGGCTTTGCTCCCGAAGCAGAAGATCAACGTCTCGATATCGATGTCATGAAACAGATCGCGAAGGAGCAGTAGCGGGGAATTTTTTAGCCATGGAGCGCTTCCCCCACAGGCGAATCGCGAGGAGTACAAAGATCATTGCGTAGAACGCAGCCATGGGCCGGTACAGGGCGGCCAGCATTGCTGCTGCCAGCGCGAGAGGGAAGGCTGCAAGACGTAATCCCAGTGTCCTTGCTGCCCGGGGATCGTCTTCACTGATCAGCTTCCGCTTGCGCGCAAACAACCACTGCGTCAACAGCAGCAGCCCGGCTAAAAAAAGATTTCCAAAATAGATTTCCAGCACGGCGATGTTGTTGAAGTGAAAATGCCCGAGCAGAGCGCAGGAAAACGGCAGGACGGAAATTGACATCAGGAAAAGCAGGTTGAGCCATACCAGGGCCGTCTGCATGTGCCGGAAAAAATGCATCGCCAGATGGTGAAAGAACCAGAGCAAGCCACAGTAGAGGAACGAGAAGAAAAAACCTAAAAAGACAGGCGCTTCTTCTCCCAGGCGCTGGAACAATTCTTGAGCCGGCACATTCCTGGGCAGGTCCGGCACCTTGAGCTCCAGTACCAGCAAGGTCATGGCAATGGCAAAAATGCCGTCCGTGAGTGCTTCCACGCGTCCTTTGGACAGCAAGACGCCGTGCAGAGACTCTTGCGGCGGCTTGGCTGGTGCATTCATGAGCAGGGCTGATTCTAGTGCGTCTGGAATCATGGACGCAATTGTTTACTTCGTCCGGATTGGGCGGCTCCTAGGCCTCTGCTATAGTGGGCTTGTGACGGACCGGACCTTATCTGACGGCAGTCTGCATGCCCGAGGGTGCATGCGATGAAGACCGCGATGCCACCTTTCAACCCGTTACCAGGCGAGCTGGATACCGTTCACAAGGCGATTATCTTCGAAGATGTGCACCTCAGCTTTGAAGAGTTGAACGTGCTGAACGGAATCTCCTTCGAACTGAAGCGTGGTGAGACCAAGGTGATTCTGGGCGTCGCCGGATCAGGCAAGAGCACCATCCTCAAGCTTTCCCTGGGCCTGATCAAGCCCGATGCGGGACACATCTATGTGCTGGGCCACGACGTGACCGATATGCCGGAGGAAGAACTGTTTGACCTTCGCAGCCAGGTCGGGATCGTATTCCAGGAGAGCGCGCTGTTTGATTCGCTCACCGTCCGCGAAAATGTCGCATTCCGTCTGATGGAAGAAAAAGTACCGGAACAGGAGGTTGAGGCCAGGGTCCGCGAGGCCTTGCGCTTCGTCGAACTCGAGCACACTCTGGATATGTTGCCTTCAGAGCTCTCCGGCGGCATGCGGCGGCGCGTGGGGATTGCGCGCGCCATCATCACGCATCCGGAGATTCTTCTCTACGATTCGCCCACCGGCGGCCTTGACCCGATCACCTCGACAACGATTATTGAGCTGATCATGAAGCAGCGTGACGTTTACAAAACCAGCGCTCTTCTGGTGAGCCATCGTCTGCAGGACGGCTTCATGCTGGCGAGCCATTATTATGATCCGCGCAGCAATTCCATGCAGCCGGTCAACGGCCGTCCGAGCGGCGACGTTCACACCAGCTTTTTGATCCTGCGGAACGGGCACATCATTTTCGATGGGACTGCGGCGGAACTCGCCGCGATCAGCGACCCTTACATCCGCGAGTATATTTCCTAGCCCGCGGCACGCGAAATCCCGGAACTGAAATTCTACTCGCCCGCTTTTGCGGCCGCTTGTTGCGCACGACGCGCCTGCAGCCGGGCTGTGAGTTCCCTGATGCGCTGTTTGCCGGCGGGGCGCGTCACGAGCTTCTCAAGGTTCAGTCCAAGTTCAATGTTCAATGAGTCCTTGCGCGCCTGCGCCAGATAGGCGCCGAACTTGGTGTACAGGAAATACGGCTCGCTGGTGGTTTGAAAGAAAAGCTCTTCGTTCACGGCGCCCTGCAGCGCCATGACGCATGCCATGTCCCAGTAGGTGAGCACCTGGCGCAAGTAAGCGTTTTGTTCGGTGCCGTAGCCGAGCAGGACGGCCTTGAACTCGTCATAGTTCCGCGGCCAGAACTCTGACACCATGAATTTGCGCGCCACACGCATGACCGGCTCGCGGCGAAGGTCATAAAGCTGCATTACGATTTGTGCATCCTGCGCTGTTGCTTTCTTTGGCATACCTGCTCCCGGTTCAGTAAGAGATTTTCCGTCAGCGCGCTTGTGCGTCTTTCGGTTAATTCGTAATGCTTCAGGCCACTACGGCCGGCGCCGGGATGGGCCGCGAATAATCGCACTTCACGGCTGCCGGAGCCTCTTCCGCAGCCGCCGCAGCTTTGCCCTTCTTGCCGCGCTTCGGCTTTGGCGCTTCTTCCTCGTCCGCCGATTTCTTTGTGTTATTCGGGCAGATGAGCATGGAGCCTGACTTCAAATGCTTTTCCAGCAGATAAGGGCTGCCGCACTCCGGACACGCCTCCGCCACCGGCTTGTACGCGGAAGTAAATTCGCACTTGGGATAATTGGAGCAGCCGTAGAAGGTGTTGCCGCGGCGGCGCGCCTTCTTTTCCACCAGCTCGCCATCCTTGCACCTGGGGCATTTCACGCCGATAAAATTCTGCTTGATGTACTTGCACTCGGGGTACCCGCTGCAGGAGATGAACTCGCCGTAGCGGCCATGACGCAGCACCATGTTGCGTCCGCATTGCGGGCAGACTTCTTCGAGCGGCACGTCGGGCACGCGCTTGCCCTGGTCGAGTCGCCGCGTGGTCTTGCAATCGGGATAGCCGGTGCACGCCATGAACTGTCCGAAGCGGCCGCGCTTCAGAACCATCACCCGGCCGCAGTTTTCGCAATATTCGTCCTGGCCGGTTTCCGGCATCTCCGCCGTGTCCAAATCCGGCAGGTTTACCGGATTTTCCTTGGTGAAAGTGCAACTGTTCGGGTCATCCTTCTTATACGAGCTGCAGGCATAGAATGAACCGTGCTTGCCCCACTTGAGCACCAGCGGAGATCCACAACGCTCACACTTCTCTTCGGTTGGTTTCTCCATCCGCTTGATGTTTTCCATGTGCTTCTGGGCATAGCGGAGGTCTTTTTCGAACTTCTTGTAAAAGTCGGCAAGCGCCTGCGTCCAGGTTTCCTTACCTTCTTCAATCTCGTCCAGCTCTTCCTCGAGCCGCGCCGTATATTGCGGATCGAAAATATCGGCAAAGTTTGCCACCAGCAGATCGGTCACAACCAGGCCAATTTCGGTTGGGATGAACTTGCCTCCTGTTTTGGTGACATACTGCCGCTCCTGGATGGTGGAGAGAATCGTGGCATAGGTGGAGGGCCGCCCTATTCCGCGCTCCTCTAGTTCCTTCACCAGCGACGCTTCGTTGTACCGCGGCGGCGGCTCAGTAAAGTGCTGTTCCGGTTTCAGCTCGCGCAGCGTAAGCGTCTGGCCGATTTCCAGCGGCGGCAGCTTGTGCTTCAGTTCCTCGTCTTCCTCGTCCTTGCCTTCCTTGGATTCAACGTAAACTTTCAGGAAGCCTTCAAACTTGAGCACCGACCCGGTCACACGGAACGTGAATGACTCGCTTCCGGATTTGGCTTCAATATCGACGGCGGTCTGGTCGAAAACAGCGGGCATCATCTGCGAGGCGACAAAGCGCTGCCAGATGAGCTTGTAAACCTTGTACTCGTCCTCGCCCAGATATTTCTTGATCTCATCGGGATGGCGCGCGACAGAGGTGGGACGAATGGCCTCGTGCGCTTCCTGCGCTTCCTTCTTCGACTTGTAAACGTTGGGCGAACCCGGCAGAAAGTTTTTTCCGTAGTTTCCTTCAATATACTCGCGGACCTCAGCCAGCGCGTCGTTCGACACGCGCACCGAATCGGTACGCATATAAGTAATGAGGCCGACCGAGCCTTCGTCGCCCAGTTCCACGCCTTCATAGAGGCGCTGGGCGATCATCATCATGCGTTTCACACTGAAGCGGAGCTTGCGTGACCCGTCCTGCTGCAGCTTGCTGGTGGTGAAGGGCGGCGCGGCGCTGCGGCGGCGCTCCTTCTTTTCGATGTTGCGGACGCTCCACTGCGCGTTTTCGAGCGCTGCAACAATCTTTTTGGATTCTTCCTCGTTGGGGACTTCGGTCTTCTCGTCGCCGCGACCGATGAAGCGTGCATCGAACGCCGGCGGCTTTGCCCCGGCAAGATGCGCATCAATGGTCCAGTATTCTTTTTTCTCGAACGCCTTGACTTCGCGTTCGCGCTCCACGATCAGGCGGAGCGCGACAGTCTGCACGCGTCCGGCGGAGAGACCCCGGCGTACCTTGTCCCATAACAGCGGTGAGACCTGATAACCCACAATGCGGTCCAGCACGCGCCTTGTCTGCTGCGCGTCCACCAGGTTCCGGTCGATTTCGCGCGGATGCTGGAACGCCTCCTGCACCGCTTTCTTGGTGATTTCGTTGAAAGTGACGCGATGGACCGGTATGCCGCCTTTTTTCTTCTTCTTGCCTCCGCCGTCAATGAGTTCTTCCGCCAGATGAGCGGCAATGGCTTCTCCCTCGCGGTCAGGGTCAGGCGCCAGATAAATGGCGGCGGCATCTTTGGCCAGCTTCTTCAGCTTGGCGACAACCTTCTCTTTGCCCGGGATGATGTCGTAATCGGTGGAGAAGTCGCCTTCAATGTCCACACCGAGCTTGCTCTTGGGCAGATCCTTGATGTGACCCAGCGAGGCCTCGACGGAATAGTCCCGTCCCAGGTACTTGTTGATGGTTTTCGCCTTGGCGGGCGATTCGACGATGACGAGTGATTTGGGCAATTGGTTTTACCGTTTAAGTAATTCTGAAGCTAACACGGATAGTTTGTCAGCGCAAAGTAACCTCAGTCCGAACGCGGTATTTGGTACTTGGTATTCGGTACTTGGTGTCAGGCCCGTGCCGCTTTCGCGTTCCCTTGAATTTGATTTTCGATGCTCGTTAGTAACCCAAACAGCATTTTACGAACACGTATCAACTCTTTTGATTGGCGTTCATATTCCGCAGCAGTAATGAACTCGAAATCTCGGCATAGAAGCAGATGGTAATCGAGTTCGCTTGCAGACCCCCATCGCGACTCGCACAAACCGCGCCAACTCTGGCGCTGTCCTCCGCCCGCATCCTTCGGCTAAATTCGCACCGATGGAAACTGCTGCTCGGCGCAACTGCGAGGTCAGGCCGTATAGTTCCTCTTTTTGGGAACGCGCGGCTGAGTTTGTAAAGCTCGACCGTCAGCTTGTGAGACTTTTCCCAAACCTCTAGCTCGCGATAATTTCTCATTTCGCCTCACCAAGTACCAATTACCAAATACCGAATACGGACAGCACTTCCGCTAAAACGCCTTCACAAAATGCTTTCCCGGCATCTGCCTGATTTTCCCATTCAACTCCAGTTCAAACAGCGCCGCAAAGATTTCTGATGACGACACCTCCGGTTCAAGTTTTTCAATGATCGTATCAATATGCGTCAGCTCATCCTTCCTGAGCACCGCCAGGATTTTCTTCTCGCGGGGAGTCAGTTGCTCATCATTATTAAACAAGCTGGATGGCTGAGGCTTCTGCTCTGATGCCTCCGGCTGCCATTCGGATTCAAGCTGCTGTTTGATGTCGGCCGGCAACTCCTCCCAAATGTCCTCCCATGTGGCGGTCAGCTTGGCGCCCTGCTTGATCAGAGTGTTAGGGCCCCAGGAGTTGCGCGAAGTGACATTGCCCGGCACGGCAAACAGCTCGCGGCTCTGTTCCAGAGCGCAGCGGGCGGTAATGCGCGTCCCGCTGTACTCGCCCGCTTCCACCACCAGCACTCCGAGAGAAAGACCGCTGATGATGCGGTTGCGGATCGGAAAGTTCTGCGGCGCCGGAAAGGTTTGCAGCGGGAATTCGCTGATCAGCGCGCCGCCGCACTCCAGAATGCCCTCCGCAATTTTTTTGTTTTCGCGCGGATAGATCACGTCAACACCGGTGCCGAAAACTGCAACGGTCTTGCCCCGCGCCTTGAGAGCGCCGCGATGTCCGGCAGCATCCACGCCGCGCGCCAAACCGCTGAAGATCACCATGCCGCGCGCTGCCAGATCGCTGGAAAGCCGTTCCGCCATGCCGATTCCATAAGGCGTGGGGTGCCGCGTGCCCACCACGGAAATTCCCGGCCGGGAGAGCACACCGGCATCGCCATGGACATAGAGAACGAGCGGCGGGTCGTAGATTTCGCTGAGCCGTTCCGGCCACGTTGCGTCATCGCGGCAGATAATTTCCACGCCCGCAGCCGCGGCTCTGGCAAACTCCTCGTGGGCCATCTCCAGGGATTTTCCAAGCGCTATATGCTGAGCTGATTGCGCCTGAAGATTCAGCGCTTCAAGCTCGGTGAGCGACGCCTGGAAGACATCATCAACGGCTTCAAAATGCTCCGCCAGTTTGCGTCCCCGGGTGGGGCCGAGGGCCGGCGTAAGCGCCAGCGCCAACCAGTAAACAGCGTTCGAGGTCCTGGAAACCGGGGTAGCCATGAAACTTCGCGGACTGTACACGGGTTGGCAAACCTCTGTCAACCCGCAAGGCGCTTGGTACAATCATTTCATGGCGCCGCTTCGGATATCCGCCATCAGCTTTTTGAACACAGCCCCGCTGATGTGGGACTTTGAACACGGTGACACTGCCGCTCAGCTCAGCCAGTTTTTCGAGATCGGTTATACGGTTCCGTCACGCTGTGCGGAAGAGCTGAAAACGGGGCTGGCAGACATCGGCATTATTCCGGCAGCGGCTTACACCGGCATACCCGGGCTGGTGATCATTCCGAATGTTGCCATCGCTTCAAAGAATGCCGTCCGCTCCATCCTGCTGATCAGCAAAGTGCCTCTGGAAAAAATCCGCAGCGTAGCCACAGATGATTCCTCAAGAACGTCGGCTGCTCTGGTGGAAATTTTCCTGCGCAAGTTCGTGGGAACCAATCCGGGTTTCCGCCGCCAAAAGGCGGTATTGCACGAAATGCTGCAGTGGCACGACGCAGCCCTGCTCATCGGCGACACCGCCCTGCTTGCCAATACCGAAGGCTATTATGTTTACGACCTGGCGGAACAGTGGCGGCGCTGGACCGGACGACCGTTTGTGTTTGCCTTCTGGGCTGTCCGCAAGTCCTCGATCGCCGGGCTGACTCCGGAACTGGATCTGCCCAGGATCTTTCAGGAATCACGTGATCATGGGCTTGCCCATCTGGAGCAGATCGTAACAGCATGGGCCCCTCGTCTCGGTCTGCACGCTTCTCTGATCCGAGAGTACCTGACTCAGAACATTGATTTTTCCCTCGATCGCGAAAACCTGGAAGGTCTCCAGCTCTTTTATCGTTATGCGGCTGAATACAAGGTGCTTCCTGAGGCCCCAGAGTTGCATTTTCTCGAGCATCCGCGGGTTAGCGGCCAGGTCATCGGCGCCGTTTAGGGCCTCAACTCTGGCCGCCATTGGACATTCATGTCTCTGCCTTTGTTCCTGCATCCAACTGAATGCTGATGGTTCTGCCACCCTTCCTCCCGCTATCGCTTTGGAGTTGGCTCGAGCGCCTTGGCGGCGCAGGCCTGATACTGCTCGGGGTTATCGACAATTCGCCCGTCCCGCTGCCGGGCAGTATGGACGCATTGCTGATTATTCTGGCCGCGCACCAGAAAGGCTGGTGGTGGTATTACGCAATCATGGCGACCATCGGGGGCGTTACCGGCGCGTACGTAGGCTTCGTCCTTGGCCACAAAGAAGGCAAACAGGCTCTGGAGAAAAAGATCTCCAAAAGAAGAGCAGAAAAGGTTTACCAGAAGTTCGATAAGGGAGGCTTCTGGGCGCTGTTCATTGCCGCGCTGCTGCCCCCGCCGGTGCCATTTTCACCATTTCCCATTGCCGCGGGCGCACTGAATTATTCACGCCGGAGTCTGGTGCTCGCTGTGGGCTCGGCCCGCGCCATTCGCTATTTCGGCCTGGCATTTCTGGCGAGCATCTACAGCACGGAGATTTTTGGGTTCTTTCGGGAGTACAAAGAACCCCTGTTCTGGGCTTTGACAAGCCTTGCAGCCGCCGGCGGTATCGCAGCGCTCTTCTGGACCTGGATACGTAAACGAGAGGGGAAACCGGTGATCCCGCAAACATAAAGATAAAGGCAAAAGGGCAGCCTAGATCCAGTTACTCTCCAAACGCTTCGCCTACTCAACTTTCTGAAACGCCATTCCTCCGCCGAAAGCGCCGGGGTCGTCGGCCGCACGCACGATGAGCGACTGCAACTCTGAAGTGGAGCCGGTCAGCACCCATTGCCTCCCGTTGTCTTCATTGGACACCGTCGTGTGGCTGGCCTGAATGTAGTGCTTCTTGATGGCCTTCTCCACCCACTCATCGTCAAGATAGTTCAATGACAGGCTCTTCTCGTGGATCTCCACTTTGGCGAACCAATGCACTGGACGCAACTTGATCTGCAGCTCCTGAATCGTCGCCTTGACGGGCGTCCCCAGGACTTCGATATACAGTCCGTCTGCAATGCGCTGCAGAGTTGGCGCGAAGCGCGCACCCTTCTTCGCCGTATTCATCCGGACCGTAGCAGCCGCGGGCGCACCCAGAATGTTTTTGGGGACCACGTCAAGATATTTATCACCGCCCAGGTTGACCAGATGCGCTTCGTACACGTTTTCTTCATGCGTGCCCTGATCTTTCTTCTCAA
>JBLMYN010000505.1:0-16109 GCA_050258305.1 Actinomycetota bacterium | reverse complement strand
GCGGCCGCTTCTTTCCTTTCCCTGGCTTCTTTGGCTTCCTCGGCTTTGCGCTTGCGGCTGGACTCGCGCGGCGCAATCGCCTGATACGTGGGCTCACTGGTCGGCCGGGTTGTGGTGGCCTTGTCCGTGTCCGTCGAGTCGAGCGCATCGTCCGCGCTGTTGTCCACGATAATTTTGGGCGGCTCGGCTTTGGCTAGCTCAGTCCTTCTGCCCTTCATCGGACCTGCCGGTGCATCTTCCGCCTGACGCAGCGCCTTTGCGCTGTCTCGCGAGTGCGTGACCGGCTTGATATGCGTGATGGTGACATCGGGCTGGCCCGCGTCGGCGTCGCCGGCCGCCGTGTCTGCTTCTTTTTTCGGCTTCTCTTGTGCGGGGGGCGTCGTCTCGGCCACAACATCCGGAACAGGAGATTTCTTTTCCTTTTCCGCCACCTGCGGGGCCGTCGCCTTGCCGTGAATGTCGATAATCAGCCGGTAGGGATTGGGCAGCAGGAAGGCGGAGTATTCTGCCACATCGTCAACGTCAAGCACCACGCGCGTCATTTTGGCATTGAACTGGGCCACGCGGATGCGGTGGAGAAAACCGGCTTCCACGTCAAAAGTCTTGCCCACCAGTTCGGGCGCCAGCTTGACGCCGAGAAGATCAAAGAAGATGCGGTCAGGATGCGCGATGCGGCCCACGCGGTATTTCACTTCCTGGTCAAGATCAATGGCAACGCGAACATAGTCCGGCGTGGACCAGTGGCGGATGCTGGTGAGGCGCGGCATGCCATTGGAAGGCTGCGTCACGCTGGGATTGGGCACATCGGCGGAAACATCCTGCGCTTGCGCCGGCATGTCCGCTGGTTTGGCTTCGGCCTTGGAGTTGTCGCGCGCAGGTTTTGATTCAGGATCACGCCTGGCGGCTCGCGCTTCTTCCCGCACCTTGCGCTTTTCAACCGGCGGCTTCACGGGATGAACGTCAGCCCATGCGACTTTATCTTCGGGCTGGTCATGGCTAGCGCGGGCGTCGCGCTGCATGCGGGCGCGGCTGCGGCGGGAGGCGTGTTTGCCGCGCGATGACTTCGGCGCAAACGGGTCGCTGGCTTCAGCGTTGCCGACTTCCACCATCGCCTCTCTGGCCTTCGGCGCCAGATGGCTGTGGGGATAATGCTTGAGGAAATCCTGGAAGGTGTCTTTGGCCTGGCCGGCGTCCTTCAGGTCGTCACGATAAATCTGGGCGATGGTGTACAGCGCTTCCACACGATGGCGGCTGCCGGGATATTCGCGGCGCAGAAAGGCGAGCTGGCCGATGGCGTCGTGGTAGCTCTTTGCGTCATTGAAGACGCGGCCCTGGTCATCAAGAAGCTGGGCAACCGCGAGAACGGCTTCATCGGCGTGGACCCAGGAAGGCGCTGTGTAATAGACCTTGCGGTAGGCCTCCATTACCTTCTCGTAGTCGCGGCGGTCGCGGCGGGAGTCGGGAGTGCTCAGCAGCGCATCGCGCATGCGGTCAGCGACGACGAGCTGCGCTTTGGCTGCCTGCTTTTTCTGCTTCACCGTGCAGGCGTGAGCAGACGGCAGCGCCATGCACGCCACCACGGCGGCGAGCGCAATATGCCCCAGGATCCCGGATCTGATTTTCATTGCAACTGCTTCAAAGCACCTTTAGCTTAAACCCATTACGCACTTACGGGTTGTTGGAAAATACACGGTGGCCTTCCGCATCCTTCGTTTCGCGGACGGTGGGCCTGTATGAGCTTCTCCAGTACAGGTCCGTGATCTTCTTCACGTAATCGCGCGTCTCCCGGTAGGGAGGTATGCCTCCGTTCCTGTTCACCGCTCCGCGGCCCGCGTTGTACGCGGCCAGCGAGAGCTCGATATTGCCGTTGTAATCATCCAGCAGGGTCTTCAGGTGGCGGACGCCGGCGTCAACGTTCTGGCGGGGATCAAACGCATTGCCCACGCTCAGCGATTTCGCCGTGGACGGCATGAGCTGCATCAGTCCCATGGCGCCCTTGCTCGAAACCGCGTGCGGGTTGAAGTTTGATTCCACCTTGACCACGGCCCGGACCAGGTTCGGGTCCACACCGTGACGTCGCGCAGCGGCCTCAATCACCTTGTCCACCGATTCCGGCGGCATCACGTCGGCGGCCGGACTGCCCGGCACCACCGGCTGCGAAGCCATCAGAGCCCGGCGGGCCTGAACATCGTTGACCTCCAGGGCGGCCTGACGAGCCGCTCTCATTGTGGATGAAGAAACAGATGGCACAGGTTTCCAGCGGTGTTCCTTATGGCTCCAATAAACCAGACCGCTGTAACGCGACGAACTCCGTGAAGTGGAGGATGCAGGACGCTGCAGATGCGTCGCCGCCTGAGGCTGAGCCTCAATGTCCCGGCGATCGACGAACACGGCATGACCGTAGGCGTCATGCGTGACCGCAACGTTGCTCTGCGCGCTGAGTGGCTGAGTGGCTACCATCGCCGTGGCGCTCAGGATGGCAAACAGGTGCTTTTTCATCGCGTTACGCACAAACGTATCAATTCCTGCCGGCTTCCACCACCTATCCGAAGGCCAGCCACCTTTTGCCTAACCCTGATTGGGAACGGCCAGAGTAGTGCGATTATAAGTCGGTTCCCTCCCCCGGAGCAATGCACGAAATGCGGAGCATCTAGGTAGAAAACCCAACAGAGCGGCTAAAGCACAGTTTCTGACCGGCCGCAAATCCCCTTAGCCTCAAAAACCGGCGCAAAGCCTGGCCGTTCACGGGCATCCGTGGCCATAATCGGCTGAACCCGAATGACAAACGTTCGCCGGCCACATGCAGAAACAGCGCAAGAATTTTCGACATCGAGCGTTCCACGATCATGCCCATCATCAAAAGACTGCGACTGCTGTTTTACAGCCTGGCTTTCCTGGAGATCATTCTTCTCACCGCTTACGAAGCATGGGGGAAGGCGACTCTCCGGTAAGCAGCGTCTCAAGGTGAGAAAGTCTTATGTTCCCTGCCGCTGATCTGACGGGACGCCCTGGATTTCGCGCGGGGTGGAACACCTCCACCGGTCTGCAGCAAAACCCAGGCTCAGCCGATTTCGTGGATCAGCCAAGGCTGGTTTCGCCCCAGACCAGCATTTCACCACTCCAAAATGGGGCCATCAACCCCAGTTCGCACGCGAGGAACCGGACGGGAATCGCCGTTCCGGAGCAACTCACGAAATCGCCTCTGGCATCTACTTTTCCGATGGCGTAGGGCGATGGTTTTGTCTAAAATCTCAACTACCCAGTTTTGGCCGGAGAAGCGCACCTCTCACCTGTAAGCTTCTGGCGCTCCCCTTCTCCTGCAGGCCAATCCGGTACAAGCTGTCCGGGGGCGATTTGCGGCGCCACGGCAACCTCTGTGTTGAGGTGTCGATATGCGTATTCTGGTGCTTGAAACTGACCCAAGAGCCGCAAGGGTGCTGCAAAAAGGACTTGAGGCAAATGGTTTTGCCATTGATCTGGCCACGAACGGGCGGGAAGGCCTGGAGCTGGCTGGAGAAATCGAGTACGACGCCATCATCCTCGACTCGGCGCTTCCCGGGCTGGACGGCTCCACTGTACTGAAGCGCCTGCGGCAGTCCGGCAATTCCGCGCGAATCATGATGACCGGCAAACGGCATGATGTTTCCACCATTGTGCAAAGCCTGGAGTCCGGCGCCGACGATTACCTTCCCAAGCCCTATGCCTTTGAAGAGGTCCTTGCCCGCACCCAGGCGCTTTTGCGCCGCCCGCAACAGCTTCTGGATACGCTGACCGTAGATGACCTCGTGCTCGACCGCGTGCGTTCCAGGGTGACGCGCGGGGGCAGGCACATCAAGCTTACCCAGCGCGAATATGCAGTACTCGAGTACCTGATGCGCAATGCGGGCCGCATCGTTACACGTACCATGGTGGTGGAGCACGTCTGGAATCTGGGCTATGAAGGCCTTACCAACATCGTGGACGTCTATATCAACTACCTGCGGGCCAAAGTGGACAGGGGACATTCAACGCGGCTTATACGTACAGAGCGCGGGGCGGGCTACACGATTCAACCTCATAAGGCCGAAGACGAGAGGATCCCGGCCGATCCCCGCCGCACAGAGCAAAGCAGATCTTCACCGGATTCAGCTCCAAGCGTGAAGCCGAATCGAACCGAGCCCTCCCCCTCCACAAAGGGGTTTGCTGCCAGCGTGTAAGCCCCGGTGGACAGCTTTTTTGCCAGTGTTTCTGCAGTGCCATGCGGTTACTGACGTTACCTGCCGCCCTGCCTGATCACCCAACCCGCGGCGCCCAATCTCGGGTAGAGTATCTGGCATGAATGAGCCCAGGCCCCTGTCCCTTGATTTAAGGAACCTCTCCAAAGCGCTGAAGGAGATGGATCGGCGTCTCCATTCAGAGCCGCCCCCGGAAACAATGGTGCTGAATGAGTTTCGCCAATCACTTGATAATGCACGGCTCACCGCCTGGAGCGTCAGTGAATTGATCGACACACAGCGGGCCAGAAAAGATCCGGACAAGGTACTGGCCTTCCTCTCCGCGGAGCGGCTGCGGCGGTTGGACCAGTTGGTCAGGAACCTGTGCGGCGATGTTGAACGGCGAGTCATTACCGGCGAGAGCTATGGCATGCAGTCGCTGTTGTACTCGATTACGATGCTGCAGGAAAAGCTGCAGCATTGCCTGGCCGAGCAGGCCCAGAATGAAACAAGCTTTCAGCCCGGCTCTCCGCTGGGCTCTGTGCAGCAGCGTTAGACCTCAACTTGCAGCTTCGCCCCCGGGGGCCGCTCCACCCGCACGAAACACCTCCCGGAATCACTCGTCCGGGCGCAAAATAGAGGCATGGACGGCGTGCGCATCGATAAGTGGCTTTGGGCAGCCAGGTTCTTCAAGACCCGCGCGCTGGCTGCGCGAGCTTGCGATCTGGGCAGGATTCACTGCAATAGCCAGCCCGCCAAACCGGCGCGAGAGCTTCATACCGGCGACCTGTTGCGCATCAGGACGGAAGCCCACGAATTTGAAGTCGAAGTTCTGCGCTTGACTGCGGTTCGCGGCCCTGCTGCCGTGGCGCAAACGCTTTATCGCGAGACAGACGCCAGCCGTGAATTGCGGCTGAAAATTGCGGAAGAGCGCAGGGCCATGAAGATATATTCCCCCGCGCCGGAAGGCCGTCCCACCAAGCGCGACCGGCGCAAGATCATCCAGTTCCGGCATCGCGGATGAAATGCCCGCCGGGCCGGTACAATTCCGGTGCCCGGCACGAAAGTAACCTATCATTGCGCCTGCTGGCCGCGACACAATACCCGCAACTCGCAAGGGAAGCCCGGTACACATGAAACAATTGAGCGTCGTAATATCCCTGCCCGGGGACAACAAGTATTTACAGGAACAGGCGGCAGCGGCTAAGCAGGAGGCAGAACGCCTCGGAATGACACAGCGCATCCTGAATGCAGAAAGTGATTCCATCCTCCAAAGCCAGCAATTACTGGAGATCATTCAGTCGCGTGAGGCCCGTCCCGATGCGATTGTTATCGAACCGGTCAACGAAACAGGATTGCCCCGCGTTGCCGAAGCTGCTGTTGGGGCCGGCGTTGCCTGGGTCGTGAGCAACGCACGCGTCGATTACATTGAGACATTGCGCAAAACCTCGGGCATTCCAGTCTTCAGCGTGTCCCAGGACCACGCTGAAATCGGCCGCCTGCAGGGCAAGCAGTTTGCGGCGCTTCTTCCTCAGGGCGGCTCAGTGCTGTACCTGCGCGGGCCGGCCTCCAATTCCCTGGCATGCCAGCGCCATGAAGGAATTGAGAGCACCATTCCACGCGATCTCCACTTGAAGACGATTAAGATTCAGTGGACTGAGGAGAACGCCTACCACTCTCTGGGTTCCTGGCTCCGCCTGTCCACGGTGCACGCGGCAGACTTCCGCTTAATATCCTCACAGAACATCGATTTCATTTCCGCGGCAAGAAGGGCATTCCAGGACTGCGCACCGGCAGCGGAGCGGGACCAATGGCTCAGCCTGCTGTATACAGGCGCCGGCGTTGCCAGCCAGACAAAACCGCTGGTGGAAAATGGAACCCTCACTGGGGCCGTGATCACCTCATTGACCATGGATACGTGCCTGCGAATGTTGCATCGCGCTGTGGAAAGCGGAACCCAGCCCGCCGAGCGCACGGTGGTTGCGGCCTCCTCGTACCCGAGCCTGGAAGAACTGGCGCGCAGCCGTGAACCAAAAAGCGCTGCCAATGCCGCTGGTGAATAGCGCGGCTCCGCAATCGCATCTGCAATAGACTGCCACGTGGGCAACGACATCTGGTAAGATGCGCAAGGCTTTCCGATAGCAACTGCGAACCCATGCGAACGAAAACGGCGCTTAGCGGATTTCTCGTCCTGTTTCTTTGTTTCAACCTGAATGCCCAATTCAGCGTCCGTCCGGCTGCACACGCGGCTTCCGGTCCGGTCGTCAGCATGGACGATCTGCTGACAGCGGCGCATCGGTATTTCAGGGACACGGCCGAGCTTCCCATGGTGCAGACAACCACGTTCTCTGTTACGGATCATTCCGGCCGGACACGGAGGCCCAAAACCATTACAACCACGTATGTGTTTCACGGTTACAGCAAGGCGCGGCGAACTACCAACGCAACATTTACGGGACACGAATCTTTCTGGGCACTGTTGCGTGGATCCAAAATGATGAAAATCGCGGGAAATAGCGCCTTCCTGACCATGCTGCCGGGTCTAAGTCTTTACGCGGAAAAAAGCGATTATGCCCTGCACATAAACGCATCGGGCAAGGGCGAGGAAGTGGCCCAACTCACGCCGGTCAAGCCGTGCTCGTCATTTACCATGAAGCAACCCCAGTTCTACATTCCTGACCATCCCTGCGGGCCAGGCGAGTTTCTGCTCGGCAAAGATTTAACATTTCAAGAATTTTCCTTTGATGTTCCGGGCCTGCCTGCGCCCGTAAAGCTGGATCCGTTCGGCCACTGTACGTTGCGCAGCTATCACGCGGATGTAACATTTCAGAGCGTCAATCTACCCGGTGAAAGCGATCCGTTCCTGGTTCCCAAACAGGTCACAGCCACTCTCGAAACAGACAAAGGAACCATCGTGATCAGCAGCACCTACAAACCAAGACAAGCTGCAGCCAACTAAGCCGTTTCTCACCCTTACGCATCTCCGCGTGTTACGGTTTCATATCCAGGAGGAGATACATGCGCGAGCTTTGCGAGGAGCTCTACTCTTCGCTGGTTGAACGGTTTCGAGGCGACCTGATCCGTCCCGCGGACCAGCGCTACGAAGAGGCGCGCGCCATCTGGAATGGCATGTTCTCGCTGCGGCCCGGCCTCATCGCCCGCTGCGCCGGTACGCAGGACGTGCAGCATGCGGTCCGCATCGCTTCACAACTCGGCGTTCGTACCGCCGTCCGCTGCGGCGGGCACAGCCTTGCCGGCTTCAGCACCTGCGATGGCGGCCTTGTCATCGACCTCTCGAAGATGAGGCAGGTCACGGTTGATCCCGAGATGCAAAGAGCGCGTTTCTCCGGTGGCTGCCTGTTAGGCTCAATCGACGCGGCCACGCAACAAGCAGGCCTGGTGTTTCCTTCCGGAGTCGTATCACACACCGGCGCCGGTGGGCTGGTTCTGGGTGGCGGCACCGGATGGCTTACCCGCCGCTTCGGCCTGTCTTGCGACAACGTGACCGGCTTCAGCGTGGTTACCGCAGATGGGTCATTTGTGCGCGCCAGCGCAACTGAAAATTCTGATCTGTTCTGGGCCCTGCGCGGAGGCGGCGGCAACTTTGGCGTAGTAACGGAATTCGAAGTAAGAGTTCACGCACTGGCGTCCGTGCTCCTTGCGGAAGGATTGTGCCCTGAGTCCGGCATTCGTCGCCTGCTCCAATTCTGGCGGGAATTCATGGCCGATGCGCCATTCGACCTGAAATGGAATATCAATCTGGGCCTGGCCCCGCACAAGCCGAGTGTGCCGCCTGAGCTTCGCGGACGCCCTGTAGCCAGTAACACCATCGTCTGGACGGGCAGCGCCGAAAGCGGGCGTGCTTACATGAACCGCGCTCTTTCGTTCTGCCATGGTGATTCTGTGCGCAGTCGCGTTATGCCCTTTCTGCAACTGCAGACCATGGCTGACAGCGACTTCCCTCACGGCCGCCGCTATTACACCAAGTCCGGCTATTTCGCTCGCATGGACGACGCCAGCATCGATCGCATGCTCGCCGCCGTCTCCACTGTTCCTTCACCGGACACGCAGATTGAACTCGCATACCTCGGCGGGGCCGCCGGACAGGTTGCTGCCGACGAAACCGCTTTTGGCGATCGCAGTGCTCCGTTCATCCTGAACCTGCTGGCAAACTGGTCAGAACCAGCCGCTGATTCCGGCAACATTTCCTGGGTGCGCGGCCTGTTCAACGAACTGCGCCCAGCCATGAAACCGGGCGCTTACGTAAATTTTATGAGCAGTGATGAGCAGGATCGCGTTCCTGAGGTGTATCAGGAACGCTGGGAGCGCATGGTGCGCGTGAAATCACATTATGATCCCGACAACTTTTTCCGGTTGAATCAGAATATTCAGCCGCAGAGACCGCGCGGGCAACGAATGAAGGGCGTCGAGGTATGAGGAACAGCCTAAAGAGGCGAGACTTTGCTTTGATCTGCGCTCATCTGCATTCACCTGCGGCAGGTACTACTTCAAAATAGCTTCCACCGCCGCATACGCCTCGTTCAATGCCGCATCCAGTTGTTCAGGATGTTTGCCGCCGGCTTCCGCCATATCGGGCCGGCCGCCGCCTGAACCGCCAACTTTTTCCGCCACGGGCTTGATCACCTTGCCCGCCTGCACGCGGCTGGTGAGATCGGCGGTTACCCCGACGATGAGCGAGACTTTGCCGTCCTGTGCCGAGCCGAGCACCACCACACCCGAGCCGAGCTTGTTGCGCAGGTTATCCACGAGCGTCCGCATCTGTCCGCGCTCCAGGTTGTCCACTCGATGGGAGAGCACCTTTACGCCTCGGACCTCTTTGATCTTGTCTTCCACGGATGCGACGCTCGACGCGGCCGACTTCATCCGCATCTGCTCCAGCTCTTTCTGCAGCTTGCGAATCTCGCCTTCCCTTTTCTCCAGTTCCGCCCGCAAGGCCTCGGCCGGGGAGCCTGTCTGCTGGCCGCGCGGGATGAAGCTTGAAACCACGCCTTCGAGCTGGTGGTCTTTGCGGAAATGCTCCAGCGAGCTCTCGCCTGTGATGGCTTCCACCCGGCGCACTCCGGATGAAACGCTCTCTTCGCGCAGGATCTTGATCAGCCCGATCTCGCCCGTGGCCCTGGTATGAGTTCCGCCGCAAAGCTCCGTGGAGAAATCCCCGATGCGTATCACCCGCACCCGCTCGCCATATTTTTCCCCGAACAGCGCCATCGCTTTGTACTCGCTGATGGCCACCTCGATGGGCACATCTTCAATCGTCTCGACTTTGGTGTTCCGCAGCACCTGCTTGTTGATCAGGTCTTCAATGTCCTGCAGCTCTTCATCGGCAACACCGGTGAAGTGGGAAAAGTCGAAGCGCAGGTGGCCCGGGTCCACCAGTGAGCCCGCCTGCTTCACATGTTTGCCCAGCACTTCCCTCAACCCGGCGTGCAAGAGGTGCGTGGCCGTGTGATTGCGCATGGTGGACTCGCGCACCTCCGTGTGCACCACCGCATCCACTTTCATGCCCAGGTGAATCGGCTGGCGGGCTTTGACCTTGTGCGCCCGCACGCCCTGCACTGGCATAGTGCAGCCGTTCACGTCCGCCAGAACCGTGCTCCGCTGCTCGTCATAGAACACGCCAATGTCACCCACCTGGCCGCCCGAATCGGCGTAGAACGGCGTGTGATCAAGCACCACCTCGCCCTCTTCGCCGGCATTCAGCACCTTCACGCCCTGCCCGTCCTTCACCAGCGCAATCACTTCGCAGTCTTCTGATTCGGTCTGGCGATAGCCGTCAAATACAGTCTTCGCGAGGTCGCGATAGACCGGCGAGGCGGTCTGCCGGGCGCCGCCTTTCCATGAAGCCCGCGCGCGTTCGCGTTGCGATTCCATGGCCCGCTCGAAGCCTTCCACATCCAGCGCTATGCCGGCATCGCGGCAGGCGTCCATGATGAAATCAAACGGAAGCCCGAACGTGTCATAAAGCTTGAATGCGTGGTCGCCGCGGTAGCGCATGCCCCGCTCCACCTGGTAACGATGCTGGGCCACCTGGGCCCGGCCGACGCCGGAATCGGAGAGGGGCTCATCCTCCGTCACGATCCGCTGCGCGTTGGCCATATTGCGCCGCACTTCCTGGAGATCAGCTTCCAGGCGCGCCAGACCGGCATCCAGCGTGTGCGCGAACCGCCGCTCTTCCTCATGGACCACTTTGGCCACCCGCTCCGCCGTCTCTCTCAGTTCCGGATAGGCGTTCTGCATCAGGTCGCGAACGGCAAACACCATCTCGTGCATGAAAGGCTTGTTCGCGCCCAGCAGCCGTCCATGGCGGATTCCCCGGCGCAGGATCTTGCGCAGCACGTATCCCCGGCCTTCATTCGCCGGCAGCACGCCGTCGGAAATCAGGAAGGTGGTCGCCCGGGCGTGGTCGGCGATGAC
The DNA here is from genome assembly GCA_050258305.1 of Actinomycetota bacterium. Classification (GTDB taxonomy): domain Bacteria; phylum Acidobacteriota; class Terriglobia; order Terriglobales; family Acidobacteriaceae; genus Angelobacter. Next base: position 5,481 of record JBLMYN010000505.1, on the reverse strand, counting down.
CCGCAGGGATGCCGCCGATTTTGATCCTTTTTCCGCCGCCAGTTCCCTGCCCAGGTCAACATCCGTGGCTTTGGCAGCGGCCTGAATCAGCGGAGTGAAAAGGTCAGTTTCGTAGTTGGAGAGTTTTCCCTGCAGCACCGCCGCCAGCCGCTCCAACCCCATTCCCGTATCGATCGAGGGCTTGGGCAGAGGGTTCAGCGTGCCCTGGGCATCACGGTCAAACTGCATGAAAACCAGGTTCCAGATCTCCACGTAGCGGCCGCACTCGCATGGGAACTTGCAGTCGGTGTGGCCTTCGTCGGATGCCGCCGGTCCCATGTCATAGTGGATCTCGCTGCACGGGCCGCATGGGCCGGTATCTCCCATGGACCAGAAGTTGTCCTTCATCCCCATGGCGAAAACACGGTCTTTCGCCACGCCTGCTTCCAGCCAGAATTTTTCCGCGTCATCATCGCGCGGCACCTGCTGTTCACCTTTGAAAATGGTGCAGTAGAGCCGGTCTTTCGGGATGCCGAACCACTCCCGCGAGGTGACCAGTTCCCATGCATAGGCAATGGCCTCACGCTTGAAGTAATCGCCAAAGCTGAAGTTGCCCAGCATCTCAAAGAACGTGTGGTGCCGTTTGGTGAAGCCCACATTTTCCAGGTCATTGTGCTTGCCGCCGGCGCGAACGCATTTCTGTGAACTCACGGCACGCGAATAAGCCCGCTTTTCCACGCCGAGAAAGACATCCTTGAACTGGTTCATCCCTGCGTTGGTAAAGAGCAGTGTGGGATCGTTCGCCGGAACCAGCGACGATGAATGCACGCGCTTGTGGCCTTTGCTTTCAAAAAAGCGCAGGAATTGTTCGCGGATGTCTGAGCCTGTAGGCATCGTATGTCAATTCTAGCAGGCACGCTAAACACCCAGAGAGTGCGCAGAGGGAGCAGCAAGGCCGACGCGAACGATTGCCAGGAATGCCGAAACTGCCAAAGATCGCCGGGGAACTCGTGCCAGGCTGCTCATCAAAACTCTGGTTTCAATTTCGGCAATCTTTGGCAATTTCGGCGATTTGGCATTTGCCGATTCCCATCGGTTTGGAGCGAAGCGACATGGCCGTCACCGGGCTCCGGCGGCGAGGCCGACTCGCGCGCCGAGCCGCCTGCTTCGAGCGCATCTCATGATGCCTGCAGGAGAAGGTCTCGCAAGCGGTTTGGAGCGAAGAGACAAGAAAAAAACCCCCGGATGGTTTGAATGCCGCCCGGGGCCCAGACTCTGGAGGAGAGCAATGAAGAAGGAGGTTTACGGCTGCGATTGCGGTTGCTGTTGCGAATGTTTTTGCATCCACTGCTGCCGCTTCTGCTGGCGCTCCTGCATGAGCTGTTGCGCTTTCTGGCGCTGCTCCGGCGTGAGTACCGCATAAATCTGCGACTTGGTGCGTTGTTTCTCCACAATCAGGTCGCTCATGATCTGGGTTTGTTTGCCGGCGAAGGCCCGTGCCTGCTCTTCGTCAAAGTTGCCGGTAATCGTGGCGTTCTGCGCCTGCTCATTCTGCCGCAACTGCTGCATCAGAGGCTGGATTTTGGTTCTCTCCGCCTGCATGATGCTCTTGATCTGGCTTTGCTGGTCCGCGGTCAGGTTGAGCTCCTTTGTCATGTGACCGAGCATCCAACCGCCATGGTGGTGCCTGAATCCCGGTCCGAACTCCCGGCCCGGCCCCTGGGCCAGCACCGTGCCGGCGAGGCCGGCTGCCACAACCAGTATGATTGCGGTTACGCCGAGGAAAAACTTCTTTTTCATCATGGAACTCCTTGTAATATCCGAGCGGCAGCCATGACCACGTGCAATCTGGTCAGGTCTGCCATTAGTATTAACCCTGGCCCGGGGAATCGTCGTGTTTTGAGTTGTTAAATCCTCAGGCCGTTGCCTTGACAGTTCTTAACTGACCCGGAAATGATGCAGGGTTTATGGTGAATCATGGTCTCAGTGCTGCTCATTGATGACGACGCGGAGCTAAGCAAGCTGCTCGAAGAGTATCTGCAAAGTGAGCAGTTTCATCTTGATGCCGCCCATGACGGTCCCGGCGGCCTGCAAAAGGCGTTGGCCAACCATTATGCGGTAGTGATCCTGGACGTGATGCTGCCCGGCATGAGCGGCCTGGACGTGCTCAAGCAACTGCGCCAGAAAAGCTCCGTTCCCGTGTTGATGCTGACCGCGCGCGGCAGCGAACTGGACCGCATTCTGGGCCTGGAACTGGGCGCCGATGATTATCTTCCCAAGCCGTTCAACCCGCGCGAGCTGGTGGCGCGGCTGCGCGCCATCCTTCGCCGCACCACTGGCGGCGCAGCGGCATCTCCCGCCCAGCCCGTGCACGTGGCCGATGTGGAATTGCACCCGGAATCGCGCAGCGTAATGTGCGGCGGCAGGGCGGTGACGCTGACCGGCGCTGAGTTTGACCTGCTCTACACTTTCCTGCGCAATCCGGGCAAGATCATCAGCCGCGAGGACCTCACGCAGGCCGCGCTCGGCCGCCCCATGTCTCCCATGGACCGCAGCATTGACGTGCATGTCAGCAATCTGCGCCGCAAGCTCGGCTCTTACAATGACGACCATGAGCGCATCAAAGCCATTCGCGGCAGTGGCTACGTCTATCTGATGCCAGGAGAGCAGTCGTGAAATCGCGCAGCATGTTTGGCTTCCGCAGCCTGTTTTTCAAGATTTTCATTTCCTTCTGGATCGCCATGGCGCTGATCATCGCTGCCTTCAGCCTGATGTTCCGGCTCTCCAACATGGAGTCTCTTCCTGAGCGGGCCACCAAAGGCGCGTTCGGAGAGGCCCTTACCCTCTACGCCGAGGAAACTGTCCGGGTTTACGAACGTGAAGGCGTAAAGGGCCTGTCGGATCTGGAGCGCAGGTCGGCGCGTGAATCAACCAGCGAGATTTATCTTTTTGACGGCGACGGCAAGCCCCTTGGGTCGCCGGCGCCGCAAAACGTAATGGAAGTGGTCCGCAACGTGGTCAAGAACGGCCCGCCCCAGCATTCGCACCCATTGTTTGTGCCCGGCGTTGCCAGGTCCGTATGGGCGCGTCCCGTGGCTTCGCCCGATGGCACCCGCTTCATTTTCGCCACCCGGTTCAGCCGTCCAGGAAGCCCTCCGCCCCTGCTTCCACCGCAGCGGATCGCCGTGTCCATTCTCATCGTCGGTATGGTTTGCTATCTTCTCGGGCTGTATCTGACATCGCCGCTCAAGAAGTTGCAGTCAACCGTGAAGTCGTTTGCCGAAGGAAATCTTGATGCCCGCGTGTCACCCGAGTTGGGCCGCCGCGGCGACGAACTGGCTGACCTGGGCCGCGAATTTGATCACATGGCGGAACGGATTGAAGCTCTCATTTCTTCGCAAAAGCGCCTGCTTGCCGACATCTCTCACGAGCTGCGGTCTCCGCTCGCCCGCCTCAGCGTGGCCCTCGAACTGGCGCGCAAGAATGTTGACGGCCGTTCCGTCCCCGCGCTCGACCGCATCGAGCAGGAATCAGAGCGCATGAACCAGCTTGTCGGCCAGTTGCTGACTCTCACCCGGCTGGAAAGCGGCGCGGAGCGGGTTCCTCCTGAGACCATTGCCCTCGAAGACCTGCTGCAGCAGGTGATCGATGACGCTGACTTCGAGGCCAAATCGCTGGGCAAGCGCGTTCAGGCCATCCATATGGATCAGTGCCGCATTCAGGGCTCTTCAGATCTGTTGCGCAGCGCCATGGAGAACGTGATTCGCAACGGCATCCGCTACACGGCGGCAGGCACTGCCGTGGAAGTCTCACTTACGTGGCGTCTGGATACAGCGGTGCTCAGCGTCCGCGATCACGGTCCCGGAGTTCCCAGTCAGGATCTGCAACACATCTTTGAGCCTTTTTACCGGGTGAGTGAGGCTCGTGAGCGCGCCAGCGGCGGAGTCGGCCTGGGACTCTCGATTGCTGACCGCACCGTTAAGCTCCACGGCGGCAGAATTCGCGCGGAAAACGCCGATGGCGGCTTGCTGGTCACCATTGAACTGCCGCTTGCCCGCAGCGCCGCGCCACAAGATGCGGTAACGGAACCGTTGACCACGAGCAAGTAGCCGCTTCTTTCCGCCATTTCCGGCGCACTGCCGGGAGCCGCTCGTGTGAATCGAATTCTGTAAGGTTTGGATGCAAAATGAGGCGGTTGCTGCGGCTGCTTGCTTACGCAACTTTCTTTCCCTCTGCTTTTGCATCGGGGTGGCCCCGTTGCGCCGCCGCGTTTTCGATCTCGGAATTGATCTCGCCGCCAATCAGAATCGCCAGTCCGGTGATGAAGAGCCAGTAAAGGAGAATGATCACCGCGCCCAGCGAGCCGTATGTTTTATTAAAGCTGTTGAAATAATGGAGATAGGCCCGAAACCCCAGAGATACCCCAATCCACAACAGGACCCCGAAGAGCGAGCCCGGGGTGATCCACTGCCACTTCTGGTCCACGTCCGGGCCGAAATAGTACATCAGGGCAAAGGACAACATGACGAAGAATACGGCCAGCATCCACTGCCCGATCCTCCACGCCAGAACAACGACATTGCTGAGCCCGGTTTTGTTTCCGACAAACTCGGCAATGCTTCCTCCATACAGGACCATGATCAGTGCCGCCACGGTGAGCGCCGCCAGGGCAATCGTCAGGCAAATCGCAAGCAGCTTCTGCTTCCAGTACGGCCGTTCATCCTTGACGTGATAACAGCGGTTCAAAGCGTCCATGACTGAACTGATCCCGCCTGACCCCGACCATAAGGCCAGCGTCAGGCCAATTGCCAGTTTTAAGCCCGTGGCATGTCTCGCGATTCCCCTCAGGGTCTTCTGCAGCAGAGTAAACGCGTCAGGGGGCAACAGCCGGCCCATGTAGTCGAAGAAGCTGGACTGAAGGTTCTGGCTCTGGGCAAAGAAGCCGAGCGTGGTCACAACAAAGAACAGCATCGGAACCAGCGCGGCAATGAACCAGAAAGAAAGCCCCGAAGAGCGGGTCATCAACTCGTCTTCCCAGAATTCGGAATAAACACGCTTGGTGAGTTGCCATCCGGTAAGGCCCCCCATCTTCCAGGCGGACGCTTGCTTTCTTGCCTGTTCCTGCACGCGGTGATCCCGGGCTTTGGTGTGGAACTTATAAAACCGCATTTTCCCCACCGATTTCGTCTTACCTTGTTTTTGGATGCGTTGTGGCAACGAACTGCTGGAAGGAAACCTGAAGGTTAAGCACCCTGAAGAGAGCTGCCGAACTCAGCTCCGGAAGCACAAGCGCAACTCTGATGATGGTAGTGAGGTCAAGACCAGCTTCAAAGATTGCCCTGCTCAACCATCTTCTGCATTCGCCTCGCTCTCCTCAGGGTGAGAGAGAAAAGAATGAATACTCATAGGACGGCCCTTGAGCCGCTGGGGTAGCAAACAGTTTTGTAAAAGTTCGTTAAAAAATGTGGCCGGGTCCGCTCTGGCCGCAGAAGTCCAGGAAGG
>JBLMYN010000504.1:0-2823 GCA_050258305.1 Actinomycetota bacterium | reverse complement strand
GCTGCAACTCCCGGGGCTTCTCCCGCGAGGACTCCGCAGCGGATTGTGCCTCCTCATCCTTCAGCCCCCAGTACAGGAACAGGAAGGGAACTCGGCAGCCCGGCGGGAATAAAGCCACCTGCACAAGGGGCTGCGCCGGTTCGAAAGATCACGGATCAGCCCTTGCCAAACAAAAGCACGCTGCCGGCTAACCAGAAGCCGGCAACTCCCAATCATGCCGCGTCCGGTTCCATCCCGGCTCCATCCACCTCCCCGGTGAAGAAAGCAACGCCGAACGCCACACCCAAAGCATCACCTCCGGCTGCCACCCAGCCTGACCAGCCGGCTGACGCGGGGAGGCCGCCCCGATGAACTACGCTGCAGTCTCGCTGACTTCGCGGGAAGAGATTGATGTTCATCGGTTTAGCTGGCCGGTTTCGATCGGCATTCCGCTGCTGGCCATTTTTCTGCAGGTGTTTCTGCCCCTTCGTGCGCCTTTTCTATCGATCTTTGATCTGCCCCTGCTGGTCACAATTTTCTTTGCGGTAGCGCGACGGCGTCCTATTCCGGGAATGGTGACCGGGGCGCTGATCGGGACGGTTCAGGATGCCTGGACCTCCCTTCCCATCGGCGTGAACGGGATTGCCAAAACAATCATCGGATTCCTGGCCAGTTCTCTCGGCGTAAAACTCGATGTGGACAATCCAGGTTCGCGTTTCCTGATGACCTTTACTTTTTTCCTCGTCCATCGCGTAATCTATGTTGTGATTGTCCTGGGGCTGGTGGGAGGCAATGAGCCGTTCAGTTGGAAGCACAGCCTGGTTGCGGCCCTGGCCAACGCCCTGCTCGCTGTGGTCCTGTTCGCTGGACTGGATAAATTCAAACAGCGTATGTAAGCCCTGTAATCCTTCAGTAACTGTCGTCGGGCCTTTGACCTAGGCCGCCACGGAGCGATTTGCGGTACTCTTATTACAGGCCCTTCAGCCAAATTCATGAACAGGTTTGCCGTGGAAACGGCAGACCGTGATACGTATGTCCGGCCGCGAAGAAAAAATTCCGCAGATAAAACTCACGGTAGTGCAGTACTTCATTCTGGTCGTCTTTCTTGTTCTTTCCTATGGACTTTGGACGCTGCAGGTGCGGAAGAATGATGAGTATCTTGTGCGCGCCGAGCAGAATCGCATCCGCCGCATTCCTATTCTGGCGCCCCGCGGAAAGCTGCTGGATCGTGACGGTAACATCATTGTCGACAACTATCCATCGTTTTCCGCGCTCCTCCTGCGCGATCAGAAAGTCGATTTGAATGCGGATGCGCAGAAAATTGCCGACGGGCTGCATATTTCCGTCGATGATGTGCTGGAAAAAATCAAGCGTTATCAGCGCGAACACAAGCCGTCTTTCGAACCCATCTTCCTGAAAGACGACATCACTCCGGACGAGCGCGCGTTTATTGAAGCGCATCGCGACGAGCTCCCGGAGCTGGAAACACTGATGGTGTACAGGCGTCTTTATCCCAAAGACGGATTCATGGCGCACCTGATCGGCTACGTGGGCCAGGTGAGCGAGGAAATGCTGAATTCACCGCGCTTTGAGCTCTATCAGCGCGGCGACATTGTGGGCCAGTCTGGTGTGGAGCTTTACTACAACGACGTACTGATGGGCAAGGACGGTTCCCGCCGTGTGCTGGTGGACAGCCGGGGGCGTGAAGTCGGGCGGCCGGAGAAAAACGCGAACATTCCGGCTGTGCCCGGGCACAAGCTGAAGCTCACCATTGATCTTGACATTCAGAAAGCAGCCGAGCTGGCCATGCAGGGCAAGGATGGGGCGCTGGTTGCGCTGGATCCGCGAAATGGCGAGGTGCTCGCCATGGTTAGCCGGCCCACGTTCGATCCGAACGATTTCGCTATCCACATTTCCAGGGAAGACTGGAACCGCCTGACCTCCGATCCTGCGCACCCCCTGCTCAACAAGGCCATTCAGGCGCAGCTTGCTCCGGGCTCGGTTTTCAAGATCATCATGTCGGTTGCCGGAACCAACGAGGGCATCGCACAGAACCTGCACGTCAATTGCAATGGCGGCGGTGTTTTCTTCGGCCGTTATTTCAAGTGCTGGGTGGTGGCCCAGCATCGCGTGCATGGCGCTGTGGATCTTCCCAAGGCTATTTACCAGTCATGTGATGTTTTCTTCTACACATTGGCGGAGCGGCTCGGGATTGAGAAGATCGCCAAATGGGCGACGGCCCTGGGCATTGGGAAAAGAACTGGAATTGATCTTCCCAATGAAGCCAGCGGGGTGATGCCGTCAGAAGAATGGAAGATGAGGAATTTCCATCAGAGATGGTATCCCGGAGAAGCGATTTCGGTCGGCATCGGCCAGGGCGCCGTAGCGACAACGCCCATTCAACTGGCGCGGGCGATCGGCGGGATCGCCATGGGCGGGAATTTGTATCGCCCGCACGTAGTCCGTCCGGAGGACCTGCCGCCGGAGTTCCGCCGCCTTGCGCACTCTGCTTTGCCGGATGTGGTGCACGTGCCTATCGATCCGCAGGCCTGGCTCACGATTACCAACGCGATGGCGCAGGTGGTGCAGCCGGGAGTCGGCACCGCCGGCATGGAGCATCTTGAAGGAATAGATTTTGCCGGCAAAACGGGGAGCGCCCAGGTCATCAGTAACACGCTTAGAAAAGCGAAGGGTTTCAGCAGCAAGCAATATAACGATAACGGCTGGTTTGTCGGCGTAGCGCCCCGGCGGAACCCGGGGATCGTGGTTTGCGCGCTGCTGCAGCACGGGGAACACGGATATCTTGCGGCGCGTGTGGCTGCGCAAGTGGTCAAAGCTTACGTG
>JBLMYN010000503.1:0-3465 GCA_050258305.1 Actinomycetota bacterium | reverse complement strand
GGATTTGCGCTGATGCGCGCACGATAAGAATCCCATTCGCGTTCATTCGCGGCCAATTCTTTTCTTCAGATCTGCGTTGATCGGCGTTCATCTGCGGCCTGTGTTTTGCGAGTGCTTTCGCACGTAGAGAAGATCGTAGCTGACGGTCCAGGTTTTGCCGCCGTCGTTGGACGCTTCTCCCAACTGGCGGACCCGGTTGTCGTCAAGTTTGGTGAATGTCAGCCGCTGCTCCGTACTTCCGTTTTGCGGACCGGCCTCTGCCAGATAGCGCATCTGATTGCCCAACAATTCGCCGGTGTAGAGTGTGGTGACGCCGGAATCGCTGACCCAGTACTGCTGCCACTTTTTCAAGCTGCTGTTGTAAGCATTAAAGCTCTTGCCCTGCGATAAGGCGCCGGTCCAGTTCTCAAAAATCACGCAGCCGCCCAGGATTTTCTGCACGCTGCTGCTTCCGGCATGCCGGCCCTGGGGCGTCTGTACGTCCCATTCGCCAATCCAGAAATCGAATTGCCGGCTCTGTTCCGAGTGCTCGCAAGGCGTCTTGTTCTTTTCCACGGCCGCCATCACCGCGTGGAATCGCGGCAGATTCCGCAGGGAGACGAAATCTTCATCCTGCCTGAGCTGCTGAACGTTGCGGTAGCCCATGGCTGCCAGCTTTTCCAGTGAGGCGAGCGCGTCTGTGGCGCGTCCGGCACGCGCCATGCTGGCGGCAGCGTTGTAGGTGCTGAATATCGGGGTGAACTTTAGATCGGCGGCATGCTGAAAGGCGCCGGCGGCATCCAGGAATTTGTTCGAGGAATACAAGGCCATTCCCAACTGGTACCAGGCCTGGCCGTTTTGCGGGTCGGCGGCCGTGATCTTGCCGTATTCTGCGGCTGCTTTGTCCCAGTCATGCGCTTGCAAGGCCGCCTTTGCGGCGGCGGGATCCTGGCCAAAAGCAGGCGCTAAAGAGAGCGCCAGAAAAGCGATTGCAAAAATCCTGCTCAAGTGTGCACCTCAAAATTACAGACGACGGACAGCCACAATGGGAAGCAGAGTTTGTGAAAGCTGCATGGACTCGAGTGGACTCGGTGGACGAAGTAGCTTTGCTCCTGCATCAACGTTCGCTTCCGTGGCGGCTGGGGCGGAGATGCTCCAGCGGCAGCGCCGTGGCTGACTTGAATGTCCGGATGGCAAAGTTGCTGCGGATGTCCTGCACGGACGGCAGCTTCAACAGAGTTCCCAGCAGCAGGTGCTCGTATGCTTGCAGGTCCGGGACGACCACCTGGAGCAGAAAATCCATCTCGCCGGAAACCAGGTGGCAGCTCACCACTTCCGGCAGGCGCGTCACGGCTTTGACGAATGCGTCTGCCTCCACATCATGCGCGCGTGAGACCTTCACGCCCACAAACACGGTCAGCTCCAGGCCGATCATTGAGCGGTCGAGATTCACGCCGTAACCCTGGATGAATCCTTCCTGCTCCAGCCGGCGCAGGCGGCGCAGGCACGGCGTGGGCGAGAGGCCCACATGCTCGGCCAGTTCGCTGTTGCTCATGCGGCCGTTGGTCTGCAGCTCTTTGAGCATCTCGATATCGGTTTCGTCCAGGTCAGGAGTGAACATATGCTCAACTTTAGCTCAAATTAGGTGAACATGCTAATTGTGACGTGACTAAGGGCATAAATAGCACAGAAATGCTCCGTGATTAGCGCTAAGCTGCAGTTGTGAGGCGCCACATGAAAAAATCTGCCAAAAAGCTGGGACTCGCCACCCGCGCCATCCATCATGGGTACGATCCCATGCGTTATGAAGGCGCGCTGAATCCGCCGGTTTTCCTGACCTCAACCTACGAATTTCCCGATGCTGAAACCGGCGCCGCGCGTTTTGCCGGCACAGACAAGGGGTACATCTATTCGCGCATGGGGAATCCCACGGTAGCGGTGCTTGAAGAGAAGCTGGCCAACCTGGAATCCGCCGAGGCTGCCGTGGCCATGTCCAGCGGCATGGGCGCGATTACCGCTGCCATCTGGAGCATGGTTTCCGCGGGCGATGAGATTGTGGCCGACACCACGCTCTACGGCTGCACGTATTCGTTCTTCACTCACGGGCTGAGCCGCTTCGGTGTGAAGGTCACGTTCATTGACATGACGCAGCCGGAGCAACTGGCGCGCGCCATCACGGCCCGCACGAAGCTGGTCTATCTTGAGACGCCTTCCAATCCCAACATGCGCGTAATTGATATTGCGCGGATCTCGGAAATCGCACACGGCTTTGGCGTGCCCGTAATCGTGGATAACACTTACTGCACGCCCATGCTGCAGCGTCCGCTCGAGTTGGGAGCGGACATGGTGGTGCACTCGGCCACCAAATATCTGGGCGGCCACGGCGATCTGATTGCCGGAATTGTCGCCGGTTCGCGCGAAGCCATGGACCGCGTGCGCGGCGTCGGAGTTAAAGACATGACCGGCGCGGTGATGTCGGCGATGGACGCCTTCCTGATCCTGCGCGGCCTCAAGACCCTGGAGCTGCGCATGGAACGCCATTGCGCGTCCGCGATGGAGATTGCGCTGCGCTTGCAGCAGCATCCGGCGGTCACGCAGGTCATCTATCCCGGACTGCCGGAATTTCCGCAGCATGAAGTGGCGCGGCGGCAGATGTCCGGCTTCGGCGGCATGATTGCCTTTGAGATGAAGGGCGGCATCCCGGCGGGGCAAAAGTTCATGGATTCACTCGAACTTGCCATCTGCGCAGTGAGCCTGGGCGACGGAGAAACCCTGGTCCAGCATCCCGCGTCCATGACGCACTCTGCCTACACGCCGGAAGAACGCGCAGGGCACGGAATTTCTGACGGGCTGATCCGCCTCTCCGTGGGACTCGAGAACGTTGAGGACATCTGGGCCGATCTTGACCAGGCACTGACGAGAAGCCAGGTTGCGGTGGAAGAGCGCGATGAGATTGCAGCGCTGACGTAACGCGATTTCGCGAGGCTGCAAGAAAAACGCCTCCGCTTGCGAGCGGAGGCGCTGTTGGAAAGCAATTTACTGCAGCAATGTTGGTTCTTCTTCTTCCTTCTCCTGGATCACGGCAGCCGATGCGACTTTGTCATCGGACTCGAGCTGCAGCAGCCGCACGCCCTGCGTTGACCGCCCGGCTTCACGAATCTGCTTGGTGGCAATGCGGATGATCTTGCCGAAGTGGCTGATCAGCATGACTTCTGAAGATTCATCCACCAGCATGATGGAGACAACTTTGCCGTTGCGCGCCGTGGTCTTGACGTTGATCACGCCTTTGCCGCCGCGCGACTGCAGGCGGTATTCGTCCACCGGTGTGCGCTTGCCGTAGCCGTTCTCGGTCACGCTCAGGATCAGCGTGGGCACGTTCTCTTCCGTGGCTTCGGCGCCTTTGCCGTTGGTCTTCTTCTTGCCCTCTTTGGGCGTTACGGCCATGCCAACCACATAGTCGCCCTTGGACATGTCCATGCCGCGCAC
>JBLMYN010000502.1:0-3629 GCA_050258305.1 Actinomycetota bacterium | reverse complement strand
GCTGTCCGGGCGACACCACCAGGCGGCTGACCGGCCCGCTCACCTGCGTGATTACGGGTGTGGTCTGGAAGCCATTGAAGGCGACCGTTCCCGTGAGCCGCAGGACGCGGGGGAAGTCTTGCGGTTCCACGGTTACCACGCTGACATGCTCCATCTGTTCTTTGGGGATGGAAAAAAGTCCTGCCTTCGAGCTGTCAGCGTAGGCAGCTTTAGGCTGCGGACCGCCGCTTGAACAAGCCGTGAGCCCTGCCATCATCAGCATGCCTGCGGTGGCGAGCAAGGAAGCCCGGGAAGGGAAGGAACGTGTGTTCTTCATGGCAAACTCCTGGTGCCCACGGCCTGGCGTAACTGTTCCAGGCTGAGCATGTAGGCGGCCAGCGCCTGGCGGTAAGCCAGTTGAGTGGCGCGGTAGCTGCGTTCGGCGTCGAGGAAATCCAGCAGGGTGGCTGCGCCGCCTTTGTAGGCATAGGCGCTGATATCACGCGAATCCTGCGCTTCTTTGAGGTAGCCGGAGGTGTAGAGCTGGACCACCTCCTGGTTCGTCTTGCTCGCTTCGTAGGCGTTGATTACATCCGTCATGACGATGTCATGAGCGGCCTGCGCGTTCAGCTCTGCCTGCGTCAGCGCAAACCGGGTGCGGGAAACTTCGCCCTGATTGCGGTCGAAGATGGGCAGAGGAAGGCTGATAAACCAGGAAAGCGAGCTCAGTCCCGGAGTGTGGGAATAGCTGGTGGTGAGCGTCAGATCCGGTTTTCCGTCGGCCTTGGCCAGGGTGAGCTGGCTTCTTGCCGCATGGATGCCCTGCTCGGCCGCGCGAAGGTCAGGACGTTCGCTGAGCGCCTTTGTTTCCAGATCTTCCAGACGGGCGGTGAGCGGCTGATATGTGAGATCGCCGCTCACAGCATACTCACGCGGCAGGGAGGCATATCCGATCAACTGGCGCAGGCTTCCCAGCGCCTGCACCTTCGCGACCTGCGCTGAGCTGACGTCTGTCTGAAATTGAAGCAACTGCAGCTTGATCTTGAGATAGTCGCCTTCGCTGATGTCGCCGGCCTTGTAACGTTGTTTGCTGATGTCCACCGTCTGCTGAAAGCTCTTAAGGCCTTCCTGCGCGAACTGCAGGTTGGAGTTGGCCAGCAGCACGCTAATGAACTGCTGCGCCACGTTGAAGCTAAGGGTGCGCTCGGCATCGGCTACCTGCGATCGGGTCACCGACGTCTGATCGCGCGCCGCCAGCAGTCTTTTATGCCGCTTGCCTGCAGTCTCAAAGGTGTAACCGATCCCTGCATCGTACTGCTCCACATTCTCAGAGAGCTGGCTGGGGTTGAAGAAGGGGATGAACTGGCTGTCTCCTCCGAACACCGGGTTGGGACGCAGGTTGGCCGTGACTTCCTGCGCCTGGCTCTGCTGGACCTGCGTACGTGTGGCTTTGATGGTCGGGCTGTTGGCGAGCGCCAGGCGGATGGCTTCATCCAGCGTAATCAGCTTCGCTGGAGCGGGGGCTGAAGAGCCTGGCTGGCTTCCACCAGGGGGCGCAGCCTGTCCGCCCTGCGCCGTGGTCTGTACCCGCGGAGCCGGGGAGGAATTCAACGAAATTGTTGCCTGCGCGAATATAAGATTCGGCAGCAAAAAGCATGCAAGCAAGAGGGATGCCCGAAACACAGTTCCCCTCCGAGGAGTAAATTTTTGCAATTGAAGGTCGATCAGCCGGGGCGAACTAGATGGCGGGCGGCGGGCGGGTGAAGAGGCTGATTTCCCTCTGGATGCCGTGGCTTTCAATGAGTGAAGGCGCGGCCAGAATTTCCAGCTCTGCCAGAGTGGGCAGCGCAAGCAGCGTAACCGCCGGCGCATTCGCGTGCACGGACAGGCAGATGGCGCACGGAGTGGAGCGTACGCTGGCTACTTCATGATGTGCATGGAGCGCTTCCAGTCCGGCGAGCCAAAGGACGAGCGAAATGCAGCCAAGCGCCGCCAGGCGCTTGAGGAAACTCGCTTCGCGTTGGCTGTTCATGGTCACGCGTTCAAATCGAGTCCCAGAATATAACACCGCGTCGGGAGCAGGCAACGCCAGCTCTTTTCAAATACTCAGGACAGCCTGGGCCTCAGGTTCTCAGTTTGCGTACCAGAAAGTATTCGCGGTGCAATACTTTAGGTTACCATGATTGTAGCAGAGCAGTTGCCGGGCTTGCGCGCATGCTCCCGGGCCGGCGGCTGCCGCTGTGCTGGTGTTCTTGCACTGAGAGGTAGTATTGCGCACGGTTCCATCAGGGCTGGATCGCAAAGAAGCTGAGATTTACAGCCAGCTTGATCCAGGCCAGTTCCCCAAACACGTCGCCATCATAATGGACGGCAATGGCCGCTGGGCCAAACGCCGCCACCTGCCGCGCATAGCCGGACATCGCCAGGGCGCGAAGTCTGTGCGTTACGTGATCCAAACGGCATCCCACATCAAGCTGCCCGCGGTTACGCTTTACGCGTTTTCCGCGGAGAATTTTCTGCGCCGTCCGCCGGGCGAAATTCAGTTTCTGATGAAGCTGCTGCACCGGTACTTGAAGGACGAACTCGAGCTGATGCAGCGCAACAATGTCCGCCTGCAGTTCATCGGGCGCATTCACCTGCTGCCCCAGGAGGTGCAGGAACGGATGGCCTGGGCCAAGGAGCAGACCTCGCAGAACACGGGTGTGGTGCTGACGCTGGCCCTGAATTATGGATCGCGGTCGGAGATTGTCGATGCGTTTCACTCGATTGTCTCCACTGCGATGAACAATGGCGGCGTGGAGCACCTGAAGGTCGATGAAGACCTGATCAGCCAGCATCTTTACACCCGTAATCTGCCGGAACTGGACCTGGTGATCCGCACCAGCGGCGAGATGCGCCTCAGCAATTTCCTGCTCTGGCAGGCGGCTTATGCCGAGATCTACGTGACCAAGACCTTCTGGCCGGATTTCCGGGGCGTTCACCTGCTTGAAGCAATCCAGGAATTCCAGAAACGCGAACGCCGCTACGGCGGATTGAACGAGCCGGCCGCCAACGGCGCTCAGCCGCATTCTCATTCTCACGGACACGCGCACACGAAATGAAACGCGTCCTGACCGCGGTAGTGCTCATTCCGGTGGTGCTGCTGATTCTCTTTAAAGCTCCCGACTGGCTTTACAGCGGCTTTATCGGGCTCGTCGCCGTTCTGGCGGCCAATGAGTACTTCTGGATAGCGTCCCACACCAACCGGAACCTCCAACGCTACATTGTGGAAGTGGCCATAGGCCTTTATTTCCTTGGCCATGCTCTTCATGGAATTGGGGCATTTGGCGTTCCACATTTTGGCACTAGAGTCGAGAACTGGACGTTTGAGTTAACCGGGTATCGGGTTTTGCCTCTCGTGCTGCTTGCCGCTGGACTGATGCTGCGCGAGTTGCGGGAAGCGCTGCCTTCGGCCGCAATTTCCTATTTCGGTTTCCTTTACACCGCGGTCACACTAGGCGAAGTTTCGCTGGTAGGCCATGACCGAAATGGCCGCATCATGGTTTTCGTTTTTCTGATCGTCGTCTGGTCCGGCGATATCTTTGCCTATTACGCCGGCCGTGCATTTGGCAGGAACAAACTGGCGCCTGAGATCAGTCCCGGGAAGACAG
>JBLMYN010000501.1:0-6526 GCA_050258305.1 Actinomycetota bacterium | reverse complement strand
GGCTAATTGCTAGTTGCCAATTGCCAATTGCTATTTACTGTCTGAACGGCATTCCCAGATGCTTCAGCAATGCCCTTGCCTGGTTATCATCCCGGGCTGTCGTGACGATGGTCACGTTCATGCCCTTGAGCTTCTCGACCTTGGCGTAATCGATTTCCGGGAAAATCAACTGGTCGCGCAGCCCGAGCGTGTAGTTCCCGCGTCCATCAAAGGACTTGGTCGAAACCCCGCGGAAGTCGCGCACACGCGGCAGGGCCACGTTGATCAGCCGGTCAAGAAATTCATACATCCGGTCGCCGCGAAGCGTGACCATGGCGCCGATCGACATGCCTTCGCGAACCTTAAAGGCGGCGATTGACTTCTTCGCCTTGGTCACAACCGGTTTCTGCCCGGTGATTTCAGCCAGATCGCGGACGAGCGGATCGAGCACTTTCGTGTTCTGCGTGGCCTCGCCCACACCCATGTTGACCACGACCTTGTGCAGCCGCGGTACGGCCATGGGATTCGCAGCTCCCAGCTCTTTCGCCAGCGCCGGAGCAATCTCCTTGCTGAAGCGTTCTTTCAGTCGTGCTGTCGTCTTTGCTGCCATTGTCTCTTTGTTCTGCCTTTCTCACGGTTTCCGGTTTCACGGGTTCGTGAGCTTCACTATCTTCACGTAGCGACGCGACATGTCGCGTCGGCTAACGCCTACTTGTCTAATGACGCGTTGCACCGCTTACAGATCCGCACCCGTTTGCTGCCTTCCAGGCTGTGGCCCACGCGGGACGGCCCGCAACTCGGGCATACCAGCATCACGTTGGAAATGGAGATCGGAGACTCCTGCTCCGCGATGCCGCCCTTGATGTTGCGCTGCGGGTTCGGCCGCACGTTTTTCTTGGCCATCATCACATGTTCCACCAGGATCTTCCGTTCCCCGGGAAACACGCGCAGAACGCGGCCCAGCTTGCCCTTATCGCGCCCGGTAATCACCTTTACCTGGTCGTTGCGCTTGATGTCGACTCTTGTCTGCATGTTCTCCCCTTCAACTCGCCCTCTACAGCACTTCCGGCGCGAGAGAAACGATTTTCAAGAATTTCTTTTCGCGCAGCTCGCGCGCCACCGGACCGAAAACGCGGGTGCCCACGGGTTCACCGGCGTCATTGATCAGAACGGCGGCATTCTGGTCAAACCGAATGTAAGTGCCGTCACGGCGGCGATGCTCTTTTCTCTGCCGGACAATCACGCACTTGACCACGCTGCCCTTTTTCGCCGTTCCGTCAGGCGCCGCTTCCTTCACCGCCGCGGTGACCACGTCACCCAGGCTGGCGTTCAGGCCCGTGTGCCCGCCCAGCGGCAGAATCATCTGCAGCCGGCGCGCGCCGCTGTTATCGGCCACGTCCAGAATGGTTCTCATCATCACTGCCATGGTCTCGTCTCCCTAGCTGGCCTGCTGTTGGGCGCCGGTATCTTCCCCGGCAACCAGCTTCGCTTTCTGGATCACATTCTTCAGACGCCAGCGCTTCAGCCTGGACATGGGCCGCGTCTCTTCAATTTCCACGTAGTCACCCACGCGCGCCGTCTTGTTCTCGTCATGCGCGTAGAACTTCTTGCTCTTGGCGACCACACGGCGGTAGAGCGGATGCGACTTCTTCATGACAGTCTCAACGACAATGGTTTTGGCCATCTTCGTAGAGACAACCTGGCCGATCTTGGTGCTCCGCCGGCTCTGCTGGGTAGTTGTTGTCTCTGCCATTTACTTCTTCCTCGCTTTCGCCTTCGCTCCGGTCGCTTTCTTTTTGGCTTTGCCTGCGGCGCTCGTCTTTTTGGCGGCCGCGGTCTTTCTGGCGGCGGCGGATTTAGGCGTGCGCGCCGGCTTGGCCGGGCTTGGCGCCGCCGCCTCCGCAGCTTCAGCCGCCGGAGCATCGGAAGCAACCGCCGTCTTTCGGCTGCCAATGGCGAGGCCCAGTTCCTTTTCCCGCAGAATGGTCTTGATCCGGGCCACGTCCTTGCGCAATCCGTGAATCTTGTTCAGGCTCTCGGTCTGCCCCATCTTGAGCTGAAACTTCATGCGGAAAAGCTGGTCGTTCAGCTCGCGTTCCTGGTGCGCCAGTTCCGCCGCAGTCAGATTTCTAAGTTTCTCGACTTCCATCTTTTATCTCTTCTTTGGCTCCTGGCCCTTTCCGTTTGGCCCAGAAGCTTCTCCTTGAATGTCATCGCTGAACTTCAGCCGCGCCGCAATGCAAGCCGGCGGCCCCATGCTGATGTCTAATGGTTTACATCGTGCCGGGACACAAATTTGGTCCGCAGCCCCAGCTTGTGCGACGCCAGACGCATGGCTTCCTGCGCATCCGTACGGCTCACACCTTCCATCTCAAACAGCACCTTGCCCGGACGCACAACGGCTACCCAGTGATCGGGCGCGCCCTTGCCTTTGCCCATACGGGTTTCTGCCGGCTTCTTGGTCACGGGCTTGTCCGGGAAAAGACGTATCCAGATCTTGCCGCCGCGCTTCACAAAACGCGTCATGGCCACGCGGCTGGCTTCAATCTGCCGGTCCGTGATCCAGCCCGGCTCCATCACCTTCAGTCCAAAATCCCCGAATGACAGTTCGCCGCCGCGCCACGCCTTGCCACGCATGCGCCCGCGCTGCTGCTTGCGGTACTTGACTTTTTTGGGCATTAACATATGTCAGTTCCTTCTATGCCGCTAACAGCTTCTTCCAGCCATTAGCCCTTAGCCTTTGGCCCTTAGCTCCACGGCACTCTCGCCCTTTTCCACGCTGATGCTGAAGGCTAAGTGCTAATGGCTAAGTGCTCGTTTAGAACGCTCCCGCTCCAGCCCGCTCCGGCTGTCTCTTTTTCGCCGGCAGAATATCGCCGCGATAGATCCATACCTTCACGCCAATCACGCCGTAGGTGGTGCGCGCTTCCGAAAATCCGTACTCGATATCGGCGCGCAGCGTGTGCAGGGGCAGGCGGCCCTGCAGGTACCATTCCGAGCGCGCGATTTCGTTGCCGTTCAATCGGCCCGAGACACGCACCTTGATTCCCTTGCATCCGAAACGCAGCGCGGAATCCACCGACTTGCGCATCGCCCGCCGGAAGCCCACGCGCTTTTCCAGTTGCAGCGCGATCGACTCCGATACCAGTTGCGCGTCCAGCTCCGGCTTGTGCACTTCCTGGATATCGATGAATACCTCGCGCGACGTCCGCTTCTGCAGCTCCTGCTTCAGCTTGTCGATTTCCGCGCCCTTGCGCCCGATGATGATGCCCGGGCGGGCGGTGCGGATGATGATGCGCAGCTTGTTGCCGGGCCGTTCAATCTCCACCGAGCTCACGCCCGCGGACTTCAGCTTTTCCCGCAACTCGTCCTTCAGCTTCACATCTTCCAGCAGCAGCTTGTTGTAATCCCGCTCCACGAACCAGCGCGACCGCCAAGGCTTGGTATAGCCCAGGCGAAATCCGTACGGATGGACTTTCTGACCCATAATGTCTACCTCGCTCCCGCCGTCTTCTTGCGGCCGGCCGATTTCTTCTTCGCTCCCGCGGCCCGCGCTTTCTTTTTGGGCGCGCTCTTCGCCGGCGCTGCGGCTTCTTCCTCGCCGACAACTGTGGCCATTTCAGCGCCGTCCTGTTTGCCTTTTTCCGCCAGCACCACTTCCAGGTGCGCAATGCGCCGCTGGTAGCGATAGGCGCGGCCCATGGGAGCGGGACGTATCCGCTTCATGCGCGGGCCGTCATTGGCGATGGCTGTCTTGACGTACAACCGGTCCACGTCCACGTCCAGCCCTTTTTCGCCGCTCAAATAGTTGGCATTCTCCAAGGCCGACCGCACCATCTGGAAAATCGCCGGGGCAATCCGTTTTTTCGTGAACTGCAGGGTGCTGAGCGCGTCTTCCACCCGCTTGCCTTTGATCAGGTCCAGCACCAGCCGCGCCTTCTGCGGCGAGACTCGCGTGAACCGCGCTTTTGCTTTGAATTCCATGAGGATTAGCCTCTTCCTAAACTGATTACGCCTTCGGCGCCGAAGGAACAATCGCTCCCGGACCGCCGGGAATGCCGGCCGGCTTGGCGGACACTTCCGCCGCCTTCACCGAGTGTCCCTTGAACTGCCTGGTAAAGGAAAACTCGCCGAACTTGTGCCCCACCATGTTTTCCGTGATGTACACCGGAATGAATTTCTTCCCGTTGTGCACGGCGACAGTATGCCCCACCATCTCCGGCGAGATCGTGGACCGCCGAGACCAGGTGCGAATCACCTTCTTCTCGTTCCTCGCGTTCATGTCCTCGATTCTCTTCAGCAGGTGGCCGTCAATAAACGGCCCCTTTTTCAATGACCGTGCCATTATTTGCTTCTCCTGCTCACAATGAACTTGTCTGTGCGCTTGTTGTTGCGCGTCTTATAGCCGCGCGTGGGCTGGCCCCACGGTGTCACCGGATGCCGGCCGCCCGAGGTCTTGCCTTCGCCGCCGCCGTGCGGATGGTCCACCGGATTCATGGTTACGCCGCGGTTCACCGGCTTCTTGCCCAGCCATATGTTGCGTCCGGCCTTGCCGATGGAGACGTTCTCGTGGTCCACGTTCCCGATCTGCCCGATGGTCGCCATGCAATCGATCAGCACTCTGCGGGTCTCGCCGGAAGGCAGCTTCACCAGCGCATACTCATCCTCTTTTGCCACCAGTTGCGCTGCGCCGCCTGCCGAGCGCACCATCTGGGCGCCCTTCCCGGGCTTGAGTTCAATGTTGTGAATCGTGGTGCCGGCGGGAATGTTCTTGAGCGGCAGCGCGTTGCCCACCAGGATGTCCGCCTCCGGCCCGCTGATGATTTTCTGGCCGACATTCAATCCGATGGGCTGCAGGATGTAGCGCTTTTCGCCGTCGGCGTAGGCCACCAGCGCGATCCGCGCCGAGCGGTTGGGGTCGTATTCGATCGAAACCACCGTGGCGGGAATGCCGTTCTTGTCGCGCTTGAAGTCAATGGCGCGCAGCTTCCGCTTGTGCCCGCCGCCGCGATGCCACATCGTAATATCGCCCGCGTTGCGGCGCCCGCCGGTGCGCAGCTTGATCCGCGTCAGCGGCTTGTGCGGCTTGTCGGTCGTCAGTTCTTCGTTCGTCAGCGTGGTCTTGAACCGCAGTGACGGCGTCATCGGTCTGTAAGTTTTAATACCCATTCTCAGCCTTCGCTTCTCTCATTGCCAGAACTGCCGAAATTGCCAAACATCGCCGAAATTGATTGGTTCAGCCCAATCTGTCTGAACAACAGGTTCTCAATTTTCAATCTTTGGCAATTGTCACTTCTGGCAATTGCTTGTTGCTCTACTCCGGGAGCAGCGTGCACGATCTCTAGCTCTTACAAATTTTGCGCATATTCCGGCATCTTCTCGCCGGCCCTCAGCTTCACGTACGCCTTTTTCCAGTCCGGGCGATAGCCGGCGAAACGTCCGCGGCGGCGCTCCTTGCCCTGGAAGTTTGCCGTGCGCACCGAATCCACCCTCACCTTGAAGATCTTCTGCACCGCTTCCTTGACTTCAGTCTTGGTCGCCTTGGCCGCGACTTCAAACACCAGCGTGCCCTCGTTCTCCTTCACGCCCAGGCCCTTTTCCGTGATCACGGGTTTACGAATGATCTGGTAAGCCGATTTCATTTACGCCACCTTCGCTTTCCGCTTCGGCGCCGAAGCCTTCAGCGAATCCTGCAGTTTCTCAAGCGCCGGCCGCGAAAAAATGGCCGATTCATATTTCAGCAGGTGATACGGATGAAGCTGGTTTCCGGCCATCAGTTCGATTCCGGCAAGATTCCGCGCGCTCAGCTCGAGATTGCGGTTCTCTTTGGCGCCGTCCACCAGCAGCGCGGTTTTGGCCACACCGAGCGTATCCAGCGTGGCGCGGAACGCCTTTGTCTTGGCTTCTTCCAGTTCAAAGTTCTCCACCACCAGCAGCTTGCCGTCGGCAAACTTGGCAGCCAGCGCCGAGCGCAGCGCGCCCAGCAGCTTCTTGCGGGGGAACTGGTAATCGTAGGAACGGGGCTGCGGCCCGTGCACCGTGCCGCCGTGCCGCCATAGAGGCGACCGAATGGAGCCGATACGGGCGCGCCCGGTACCTTTTTGCCGCCACAGCTTCTTGCCCGATCCGGAGACCAGCTTCCTGTTCTTGGTGGCGTGCGTGCCGGCGCGCTGCGCGGCGCGATAATGCTTCACCGCTTCCCACAGCAGATCTTCATTGATTCCGCCGAAGACGTCGTCCCACAGCTCCAGCGTGCCAACTTTTTTGCCGCTCAGATTTACTACTTCAATGTTTGCCATAAATTCAGCCTTTAGCCATTAGCTGTTGGCTCTTAGCTTCCTTACTGTTGCTCAACCAGTCATCTTCAGTGTTGAGAATGAGTGCTGGTTTCAAATTACCCAATTACCAGCTTACTCAATTACCCAATCTGCTTATTTCTTGCCCTTACCGGCTGCAGCTTTCTTCGCAGCCTTCAAGGGGGCTTTTCTTCAAGGGCTCCGCAACGGCTACGCCTGCTTCGCCCTCGCGCTTTGCTCGCGCTGTCTCG
>JBLMYN010000500.1:0-12462 GCA_050258305.1 Actinomycetota bacterium | reverse complement strand
CAAACTGGCTCCCGGTTGCATAAAAACGTTTCCTACCGGCCCGCCACCGACCTGCTCAAAGGCGACGACTCGTCCGGCCACGATCACGAGCGGCTGCACGCCATCATGCGCAACTTTTCCCGGGAGGTTACGGCGTTCGTCACCAGATTTCTTGCGCCCTACGCCGGTAAATTCAAGCTCGACTATGCCAGTTACCGTCCGCTGGAAGAGCAGGGGCGCGAACTGCCGCTCCACAAACGCAATGACCTGCTGCACGTGGACGCCTTTCCCAGCCGGCCGACCAAGGGTGCCCGCATTCTACGCGTATTTCTCAATATCAACCCTTCAGCAGATCGCGTGTGGAATGTGGGCGAGCCGTTCCATGAATTTTTTCCCAAAGTGGCCGGGGCAAACCAGCTCAATCCGCCGCATCGCGGCGCGGTTGGCGCCGCCCTGGCCGCCTTCGCTTCGAAGATCGGCCTTCCCGTGGCAAACCGGTCCCGCTATGACGAATACATGCTCTACCTGCATGACTGGCTGAAAGAGAACAACGATTTCCAAAAGAACTCACCCAAATTCGAACTGAAATTCCCTCCGGGCTGCTTCTGGATGGTGTACACCGATGGCGTGCCGCACGCCGTGATGTCCGGCCAGTTCGCCCTGGAACAAACATTCATCATTCCCGCCCAGGCGCTGATGAGCCCGGAATCTGCTCCGGTGCGCGTGCTGGAATCCGCCACGGGCGCACGAATGGCGCCATAAAGCGGGAGCAGAAAGAAAGATGCGGCCCGGGACCGGAGTCCGCGAGCCGCGACGGATTGAGCCAATTGGAAAGAGACTTCTTAGCGTCTTAGTCGCCAGATTCCGTGCTCTCCAGGTCCTGGTGCGCCTGTTTATTTGCAGTCTTCAGGGCTGATTTGGTGTTGGCGTTGGGATCCAGAGTTTTGATGGCCTTGCCCAGGCTCATCGGCGGATTGCCTGTCATCGCGGCTTTCAACTGGTCAAACGGTATGCCCAAATTCTTGGAAACGTGGACGGCCGCTACAAACTGGCCCAGGTTTTTGAAGCCTGCCGCCGCGGTCTGCAGATCTGTTCCCGGAGGCAGAAGCGCCTGCAACTTCGAGGCAAGCTTGGTATTCTGCGTGAGAAGCTGGCCAGCGGTTTTGTGGCCTTCATGGCTGCTGTGGCCGGAGCCATGATCGCCATCGGCATCCTTGCCGTGATCACCGTCGGCATCGTGGGAATCCGCATGCGAACTGCCGTGCATGCTCTCCCCGCCATGCATGTCCATGCCGTGCATGTCGCCGCCATGCATGCCGCCGTCATGCCCGTGCTGAGCAAAGACCGGCACGGCCATGAAGGCAATCAGTGCCGCCAGGCTGAGTAAGAATTTCAGTTTCATAGTGTGTAACCTCCCTTACTGACTCTTTTTCGAGCGCAGCATCCTGCCCACGTTGAAGCGCAGATTGAAGGCAAGGCTGTTGAAGTTGAATGTGGCGCTGCGGCTGTAGCCGAGTTCCGCCTGCCACATCGGCGTGGGCTGGAAGCCCACCCATGCGTTGAATCCATTTTCACGGGTAATGCCCGTTCCGCTGGCCTGGGCGTTGTTATCAAACGTATTTTTGCCCTGACCGCCGCCCTGGCCGCCGCCGTCCACCAGCTTGCTGAAAATCTTCTGATTGCCAAAGGGCACAATCTGGTAAGCGGAACCTCCCACATACGTGTACTTGATGATCCGATAATCCGCGCCTTCTTCCAGGTGCGTAACCGCGCCCAGCGAGGTGAAAGGACGCGTTGAGAGAGTGGAGTCCGGGACCGTGTTGCTCAGACCGCCGGTGAAGAACGGCGTAAAGCGATTGAATGAGTGCGAAATACGGTTCGTGAAGTCAACGCCCGCGCGTCCCGTGCTCAGACCTTTGCTTTTGCTGCCCGTTGGCGCGGAAACATTCAGAACCCCGGCGTAATCCAGGCTCGGGTTGCTGGCCCTGAATGCCATCCCGACATAAGCGTCCCCCAATCCGTGGCTGCTGGTGCTCGCGGTGGTGGTTGTCGTGGTTCCGGCAGTGGTGGCGCTGGAAGGAACGTTTACGAAGTACATTGGCACGCCACCATAAATCCCGAAATGTTTGTTGAAATCCCAGCCTGCCGTAGAGTCAATCTTGAACACGCGATTGTCAGAGTTGACCGTGCCCTGGAAGGTTTCGTATTCGGTGAAACCTTTCTGTGCGTCAACCTGCGAAAACGCCGTAGTGCACGCGGCCAGGAGCGCAACAAAGCCAAGTATTTTAAAAGATGCTTTCATGGTTCTCCTTCAAACTGTCTTGCTGCGCATTGTGCCATTCTCGCGCCGTTCAGCAATGACTTTGTCGTGCACCATCCAAAGTAACCAGGCCCCAGGTCAAAGCCGGCCACGCAGGTGTGTCTAAAGCAACGGCGCTGCCAAAACGAGCGCGTTGAAAATTCAGCAGCTTAGGAATGGCCTTTGTCAGGCAGCGTGTTGTTTGGACCCAGCGTGAGGATATTGGCTACAGTTCCGTCCTCATGAACGCGGCCGAAGAACTGCATTTCCATTGCATCGAAGATCGCGGGGGAAAAATCGGCACTTTTGAGAGCACTGACTGCAGGTGGGTATATATGCTTGGCGCATGGGTCAGGCCGATTTGCTGCAGTGCCTGGGAACCGCAGAATCCCACGGAAGCCTTCGCTCGCGCAGCTTAACCCTTTGCAAATAAAGGACCTATTACTGCCGTAACCTTGCCCCTTCGCAACCGGTGGCATACGCTTGGGGCAACATGCCCAGACGGATTTTGACTATTGTATTGCTCGCAATCTGCCTTGCAGGCTCGTGTGCCGCCAGGCAGCTTGCGGTAATCGTGGACAAGACGAATAAGGTGGGAAGTCTTAGTTCCTCCGATCTGGAAAAGGTTTTCAAGTGTGACACAGCGAAGTGGCCTGACGGCAAGGCAGTTGTGCTGGTGCTCCGCGATCCTTCCACTCCGGAAATGAAAACAGCTATTGAGAAGCTGTACCACATGAAGCCGGAAGATTTAAAGGCGCTGATTGCCAGTCATCATGCCACTGTGCTCATGGTCGGCTCTGAAGAGGAACTCTTGAAATCAGTTGAATCCATTCCCGGCGCTGTAGGTTTGGTGGATGTTTATTCCATCAACAGCAGGGTCAATGTGCTCAAGGTGGACGGGAAGCTGCCCCTCGAGCAGGGATATTTCCTCAAGGGCAACTAAGCCAGGAGCATGTTTTGAATTCGCAAGGCAGGTTTTCTCCATCACGCACAGTCTTTTTGCGGTCGCTGGCGGCAGCCACGTTTCTGATCGCGCTTGGCGCCGGCGCCGTTGCGCAGCCTCCCATTGCAGAGAGCAGCAATCCCGGGATCACGATCACAACAAAATCGCCCCAGGCGCGGGCCTATTTTGTACAAGGTCTGGCGGAGTGCCAGACTTTGCATCTTCGCGCAGGGTTTCAGCTATGGCGCAAAGCCGCCGAAGCCGACCCGAACTTCGCCCTCGCGCACATCCTGCTTTCGAATTTTTCCCGCGATCCTGCTGAGAGGGTGACGGAGCGGCAAAAAGCGCTGGCGGCGCGGCCCTACGTCAGCCGGGAAGAGCAACTGATCATCGACTGGCTGAGCGATTCCAGCCAGGGGAAATGGGTGCCGGCCATCCAGGCAATGAATGAAGCACTGGAAAAATACGGCAACCACAAGATCGTGGTGTGGCTTGGCGGGATGTGGCTCGACGAGCAGCGGCAGTGGTCGCGGGCCATTGTGCTCTACAAGCAGGCGCTTCAACTCGACCCGAACTTTCCGGACGCGTGGAACAGCCTGGCATATTGCTACGCACGTACCGGCGATTTTGACAAGGCCTCGCAGGCCATGCAGCGCTATGCCGACCTGCTTCCCGGACAGCCAAACCCACACGACAGCTACGGCGAAATCCTCATGATGGCGGGCCGTTATCAGCAGGCGCTGGCCGAGTATCACACCGCGCTGAAGCTCGATCCAGGCTTTGTGGAGTCACAGCGTGGCGCCGCCGATACTCTGGCCGTCATGGGCAAAGAGAGGGAAGCGCGCCAGGAATATGCAGCCGCCATCGCCAGGGTGAACGACAAAGCTGAGGCCGAGCGCTGGTCTCTGCTTTCCGCCGCCACCTGGGTTCGCCAGGACGATTTGAGTGCTGCTGCGTCAGCGTTCCACGCGGTCGCCGCCTCGGCGCACCAGAACGGAGACGCACTCGTAGAATCCGAAGCCTGGCGCAGCATGGCCTTGTTCGCAACCAGTTCATCCGATGCCCGTCACGATCTTCAGCGGGCCGAGCACGCACTGCGGCAGAAGCGGCGGATTCCCGAATCTCTCCGCCGCCAGGAACTGGCCTCCATCCTGCGGGTGCGCGTCGAGCGCGCGGTACAGGACAAAAGGATGACCGAGGCGGCTCGCACCCTGAAACGGCTTGAAAAGCTCTCTGCCGGTTCCAGTGACGGCAGCGTTCGCCTGTATTACGAGGCGGCAGCGGGAGCAGTCGCCGTGGCCCAGGGCCGCTATCCTGAGGCGCTCAGCGACCTTGATGAGAATGATCGCGACCTGTTTTCTCTTATCCACCTGGAGCAGGCATACGAGAAAACCGGGTCGCATGAGGATGCCGACCGCATCGCGGAAAAGCTGGCTTATTTCAACGAGCCCACCATCGAGCAGGCTGTCCTGTCCCCGCAATTCCGCAACATTCGTGGAAATGGGCGGGTCGAAGGGGCCAAAGCAGTACAAGCCGTGAAATAGTTGAAGTCCACGTGAGCGCAGCTGCGGATAAAAGCTGCCTGCGGTAAACACAGACCTCATCAACACGGATGCGGCATTCGCACATGAATGCCGCATCGGATCGCGCTTCTACTTCTGTGGTTTCGGCACGTCCATCACAATGTCGTGTTTGGCCTGGCATTCGCTGGCGGGATTCATGTTCGCCTCTCCATAAAGCTCGCCCTTGGTGGCGTAAAACTGAAGCGGGGCGTTCTTGGGCTTTTCCGGAATCCCGGTGAACCTGGCTTTTCCTTCGGGATCGGAATACACGCTCATGTCGAGCTTGTGAAAGCCGCCGAATCCGTACGCAATGTGGACCCTGATGAACGCGGTGGAAATCGGCTTGCCGGCGGTGTCAACTACATGCAGGTCAATTGAGCACGGCCCGGCCCCGCCATCCATGAGATATGGGTTGGGGTTTTGTACCGGTTGCATGCTCTGCGGCTGCGCGGCTTGCGATTGCTGACCCATTTCCGCCCAGGGCGCAGGCACATTCTTAACTTCTGCCCGTGAACGCAGGCCAATCCACAGGCCCGTCACTGCCAGCGCAAGGAGACAAAACAGATAACGTAATGAATGATGGCGTCGTGTCATTTTCCAGTAACCGTAATTTCTTTCGGGAGAGACTCTTCTCAATTATAGAGTGCTTGCAGGAGCTGCGTGTTTTTTTGAGGGGCACGGCGGCTTCAGGCATCCGCAACGTGTGCGCGCAGCAGCAAAGATTGGCGGCGGGCCGGCTCTGTGAAACCAGTCGCATGACCCGCCCAGCCGCGACGGCGCGGACGCGATTTTCGACTGCCGGCGTTGGTGCTGCCCGGGACTTGACTCACCGCTGCCACAAACGGCTGCCGCGCGATGAAGCGCACGGCAGCCCGGGGAAAGTACGGCCATGAGAAGGCCGTAGACGGGATTGGTAGCATCCCGCCAGATTTATTGGGAGGTAATCATGGCTGTCTCCACACCCGTCATCATCCTTTTTGCCGGGAAAGGACCGGGTTACGCGCTGCGCTGAGCCATCCCCCCGGCTTGCTGCTTCGCGGGGATGTTCTGGTTCAGATGGAAAACGTTCTCCGGATCGTAGCGCTGCTTGATCTCCAGAAGCCGGGCATAATTTGCCCCGTACGCGCCTGCCACCCGATCGCTCTCGTCCGCGGTCATGAAGTTTACGTAGGCGCCCGATGAGGCGTATCGAGCTGCGGCCTGGAAGAACGCCCGTGACCACGCGATGCACTTCTCATCCTGTTCCGCCTCCCGCCAGCGGCCGTGGACATTGATCACGAATCTGGCGTCGCGCGCGCTGTAGGCCGTGGCGTCAGAAGGAACGTCGTTGGCCGCCCCGGCCAACAGACCGACGAAGAGCTCGCATTCGGGAGAAGGCAGCTTCCCGGCATACGCGATCAGAGCATCCACCACGCCATCACTGAGTTCGGTAAAGTTGTGCGACTTCCAGTAGTTCCTCGCTCCCGGTGTGAGCAGTGGATCGAACGCCTGTTGCCACTGCGTGTAAGGCATCGGCCCGGCATGCTCTCCCAGCAGGTCTCCGAACTGGCGCAGCGGCTGGATGAGCCGTTCCCCTTCCGCTACGTCGCCGTTGTAGAACACTGCCAGCACCACCACTTCCTGGCCATGCACAGCGGCTGGAAGAAAAGGAAGCGGCGGCGCCTGGCGCAGGATGGCCCAGACGTTCAAATTCAACGGGGCCGAGCGTACAAACTCACGGTATTTTCCAAGCACCTGCCTGGCTTGTTTGAACGGAAACACCAGTAGTCCCGCGAATACAGTGGGGCCTACAGGACGGAGATTGAATTCAAACCGGGTTACGACGCCAAAATTGCCGCCTCCGCCCCGAATCGCCCAGAACAGGTCCGTGTTCTCCGTCGCGCTGACATGCAGTTTTTTTCCATCCGCCAGAACCATGTCCGCACCCGTGAGGTTGTCGATGGTCATGCCATATTCGCGCGTGAGCCAGCCGAACCCTCCGCCCAGCGTAAGACCCGCGATGCCGGTGGTGGAATTGATGCCAACGGGTGTCGCCAGCCCGTGCTCCTGCACCGCGCGGTCGAAGTCCGCCAGCGTGGCGCCCGGTTCAACGTAAGCGCGTCGTTTGCCTGCGTCCACATCGATTTTTTTCATGGCGGAGAAATCGATCATGAGACCACCATCACAAACCGAGAGGCCGGCAATGTGGTGGCCCCCGCCGCGCACTGAGATTTCCAGTCCGTTCTCGCGCGCAAAGGCGATAGCCGGTGCAACGTCCGCGGCATCTGCACAGCGCACGATCACGGCAGGGCGGCGGTCGATCATGGCATTCCACACACGCCGCGCCTCTTCAAAAGCCGGATCCCCGGGAACAAGCACCGCTCCCTTGATCTTGTCCTGCAACTTATCAGTATTGCTCTTCATTAGAGTTGTCATTTGCTCCTGCCTCGTAGTGTTTGATTTCGGTTATCGATACGTTCACAAAAAGAAAATAAGAACACCCGTCACAATGAGCGCTCCAGCCCACAGCCAGTCGAGGTTGAGCCACGCGCGCCTCAACAGGGCCAGCCCGACCTTGCGATAGACGATCCAGGCGATGAATGCCAGCACGCAAAGATAGGCCAGCGTATGCAGGCCCAACGCCAAAGCGGCCAGCCAGGGAACGCCTGCGCCGGCTGCCCCCAGGTCGTGGTGGTGCCCCCCGTCCGCCGCCATGACATGCTCAGACATGGCTATGACAAAAGGCAGAACCATGAGACCGGCGCCATGCGCCGTTGCCATGAGGAACGACCAGATTGTCAGATCGCGAAACCCGACTTGCATTCCCCCAAACCTTGGGTGGTTGTGTCGCCACAACCGGTACATTCCGAACGCAATCAGCACAGCCGCCACCACCACCTTGATAATGGCAAGCCGCACTACCATCTGGGCCAGTGCGCCTGCAAGCAAGACCGCACCCACAGCCACCGCATGTCCCAGCGCGATGGGGGGCAGTGCCCGCCATACCCCGCGGGCGCTGCCTTGCTGCATGCCCAGGGCTACGGCAAACAGCCATCCCATCGCGGGATTGATCCCGTGGTAAGCGCCGAGAAGCAGCACCGCATTCCATTCCATGGCGTTCTCTTTTCCGGCGCAGCCTTCACGCGTAACAGTAGGAATCAGATGACGCGTCACCGCCTTCCAACCGCACCTGGTGGGTGCGCAGGCTTCCTGATTCCACGAAGAACCCGGGATCGAGTTCCATCTTGCCGTTCACGTCGACTTTGGCAATCCACCCGCGCACGCCATCGGGATAGAACTGATCGTCCCAGGGCGTGTACAGGCCGTTGCTGAAGTAGACCCGCTTGCCATCCCGGCTGATTTCAACCATCTGCGGCCCGCCGTTCAGCGGCTGGCCAGGCTTGCGGGGATGCTCCGCCCGGCTGACAATTCCTCCCAGCCGGATGGAGCTGATTTTCTTTGGATGAAATGGATCCTTCACGTCGTACTGGATGAATTCGCCCGTACCCCAGCACGAGACGTAGAGGTAGCGGTCGTCGAGCGAGAGATTGATGTCAGTTACCAGTGGCGCCACTGCTTTGAAGCCCTGCAGGATCGGCGGCAATTTCGCGGGATCGGCCGGTTCAGCGGGAATCTCGATCACTTTCTTGATCGCCCACTTCCCGGAACCGTTGTTGCCGTTCTCGCGATACCACAGCCAGATGGATGAGGACAGGTCCTTGAGCGACAACACGACGCTTAAGAATCCGTATGCTTTGGTGGGATCGTGTGCCGGACGCAGTTCCAGCGCCATCTGTTGTTCCGCCCCAAGTTCCAGTTCCTGGATGTGTCGCCGCCTGCGCAGGTCCCACACATGAATCTTGTTTCCATATTTTCCCGCCAGCAGCAACTCTGGATTCACGCCGTCCTTGACCATGTTTGGTGTTCCCCAGCAGCTGGAGACCATGGTGTCCAGGCCCAGATGCCACCAGATGTCATATGCCAGCTGCTGCGGGCCACGGTCGATTTCCCAGCGCCCGCGGATATCGAAGGTCTCGGGATCCATCACGAATGTTCCGCCCGGGCCATCGCCGCCCGGCGCGCCCAGAGCGCTTAAGTAGATGCCATCCGGGCCGCAATGTACGGTGTGTGGCGCTGCGTAGCCGGCTCGGTCCGCAACAACATCCGGCTCAATCACATGCACGAGCTTCGGCTGCCGTGGGTCGGGTTTTGTGTCCAGAATGTGAATGCGTGACGAGTTGATTCCCGGCACCACCAGGTATCGCCGCTCCATGTGCGGATGCGGCGCATAGGGGCACAGGCACGAACTGCACGCATTCCAGCCGAAATGATGCAGCTCGTCACCGCCGTGCGGCATATCAGTCTGCCCCACCAGGCGGCCGTAGCCTTTCGAATCAGGATCTACATCCACCACGCCGATGGCGTCGGGCTGTCCGTCCTGAGACGGATTAATCAGTGCAACATATGCCAGCCGCTCTGGTGGCGACTGCATGGCCATCCTGGGGGAAGGGTAAAAAGTGGGATCGGGCTTCATGAGTGGCATGTTTCACTCCCTCTGTTTCTTGCTGTCTGTGGGAAGCTTCGCTGATCTGACCGGACACGTCCATGCCCGAAACTCCTTTCTTCTTGACCAAGGCACCGGGTGTGCTTGACAGCTTGATCAAGGCTCTGAAATTCTTGCCTTAGAGTCCGGGTCATTGCAGCCAGTCACGGAGTACCTCAATGGACATACTGTCTGATGTTCTGCGCGTCGTGCGCCTGTCGGGAGCGGTATTTTTTACCGCCGAGTTTTCCTCGCCATGGGCGCTTGATTCCCCCAATCCTGAGCTGATCGCGTCGTTCGTTTTGCCCGATGCGGAATGCCTGGTGCTGTTTCACATCCTTACGGAGGGCGAGTGTTACATCCTCTGCAAATCACACCCTCCGGTGAAAATGGAAGCCGGCGACGTGATCATTTTTCCTCACGGTGAATCTCATACCATGTGCAGCGATCCAGGGATCAAAAGCACACCGATTGCTGCCGTGTTTTCACAACGCTCACCTGATGCCACTCCCCAGGTCGCCTTTGGCGGCGGCGGGAGAAAGGCCAGTTTCGTTTGCGGCTACCTGAACTGCGACCAGCGATTTAATCCTCTCGCCAACGCTCTGCCCGCTATGATGGTGGTGCGCAGCTGTAACGACTATGCTTCAGTCGATGCCATCGATCACAATGGCGCCCGTCCGGCGCTGGTCCCTGAAGGCTCGGGAACCTGGCTCAGCACCACGCTGAAATTCACCATCAACCAGGCCAGAACTGCGCTCCCCGGTAATGCCGCCATGCTGAGCAGGCTTACAGAGCTGATGTTCATTGAAATCGTGCGCCAGTACATGCAGCAGCTGCCCGCCGGTCAGCGGGGATGGCTCGCCGGCCTGAATGATGTCAGCGTAGGCAAGGCCCTGCGCCTGATGCACGCCAATCCCGCGCATAGCTGGACGGTCGCTGAACTGGCCCACGCAGCCGCCAGCTCCCGCTCTGCGCTGGCCGATCGTTTTACGGAGCTGATCGGTGAATCTCCCATGCGCTATCTCGCGGGATGGCGCATGCAACTGGCAAAGCAGATGTTGCGCGATGGCGGTTGCAGCATCGCGGAAATCGCCGCTCGCGTCGGCTACGAGTCAGAAGCAGCATTCAATCGGGCCTTCAAGCGCGGGGCTGGCTCCCCTCCGGCAGCCTGGCGCAAGCGGGCTGCAGGCGTGCTCGCCTCCGCAGCTGCCCTGCTGTTCAGCGTGGAGCCGTTAACCTCGCTGGCCATGGCGGCATTTTCGAGCTAGGCGCGCAGTCCGCTTCTACTCCTTGAATGTTGTTCCCATGGCTGCGCGGTCCCGGCGCCCGTGTCTCTGCGACTGTACGTCGCGCTGATTGCGGACGAACCGACAATAACGTGGAAATTGTCCCAACCGGTGACTTCCGTCATCTGCCGCTCGCTCCCTGCGCCTGGCCGCCGACCTTCTCCAGCACCTTGAGGATTGCGCCGATCGTGTTCCAGTTGCGGATGGTTCCGGGCGCGCCCAGGAGCCTGTCCATGTCACTGAAGCAGCGGATGGCCTTCATTTCGCGCCGGTAAACGCCGAAAACAAAGCGGCCGCGGACGGAAAGGATCTTCAGCAGCCATCTGCCCTCCGCGGGAATCACGATGGGCGTGGACCGGGCAGCCCGCGGTGGTTCGGCGAGCACGTTCACGAAACGAACCATCTCTGGGCGCCCTGGCTCGCCGCCAAACGGGTCAGCCGCAACGGCCGTGAGCAGTTCCTGGCCGGTACACATCATCATGTGGGTATCAAACGGCAGATGCCGGCGCAGTTCGGCGCGCAATCGTGTTTCGCTGACCGGCTTCGCCACCACAAATGTCCCGGCTGCGCCAATGTTGACTACTCCGTAATGCTTCAACTGACTGGCCAGGATGCTGGGACGGAAGGTCCTCTGCCCGCCTACGTTGACGCCTCTCAGGAATGTGACGAGTGCCATCGCGCACCCATTATAGGAGCTCAGCGCCGGTATTGTTCCTCGCTGACTTTTTCCATCCAGTCCACCACCTTGCCGTCCTTCTTTTCCTGAATGGCAATATGCGTCATGGCGGTGGTGGGCGTTGCGCCGTGCCAGTGCTTCTCGCCGGGCGAGAACCAGACCACATCGCCGGGCCGTATCTCCTCTACCGGTCCGCCTTCGCGCTGCGCCCAGCCGCATCCGGCGGTGACAATGAGCGTCTGGCCGAGCGGATGTGTGTGCCACGCGGTTCGAGCGCCCGGCTCAAAGGTCACGCTGGCGCCCTGAACCAGTGCCGGATCAGGCGCCTGAAAAAGAGGATCGATGCGCACTGTGCCGGTAAACCAGTCGGCTGGTCCTTTGCCGGAGGGTTGTGAGCCCGCTCTTTTGATGTCCATATTTCAGGCTCCTCGCTGTCAGCGATTGATCAATTTCTGCAGGTTTTCCGGATATCTATCTCCCTGCACGGAAATCTTCGCCGTCGCAGAGTCGATCTCGCGGAGATCGCCGGCCGTCAGCTCCACCGCAGCGGCTCCAATGTTCTCTTCCAGGCGATGCAGCTTGGTCGTCCCCGGGATGGGAACAATCCACGGCTTCTGCGCAAGCAGCCACGCGAGCGCGATCTGCGCAGGTGTCGCCTTCTTTCGCGCCGCAACCTGGCCAATTACATCGACAAGCGCCTGATTCGCCTTTCGATTCTCCGGGTTAAACCGCGGAACAATGTTGCGGAAATCATTCTTGGAGAACTGCGTCTCCTGGTTGATGGTACCGGTGAGGAAGCCTTTACCCAGAGGGCTGAACGGCACAAATCCGATTCCAAGTTCCTCGAGCGTGGGCAGTATTTCCGCTTCAGGCTCTCTCCACCACAGCGAATACTCGCTCTGCAATGCCGTGACCGGCTGGACCGCGTGCGCGCGGCGGATGATCTGCACGCCGGCTTCAGAAAGACCAAAGTGCTTCACCTTGCCCTGCTGGATCAGGTCCTTCACCGCTCCGGCCACATCTTCAATCGGCACGGCGGGATCCACACGGTGCTGATACAGGAGGTCGATGGCTTCCACTTTCAGCCGCTTGAGTGAAGCTTCAGCCACTTCCCTGATGTGCTCCGGGCGGCTGTCAGTCCCATTCAACCCGCGGGCCGCCGCGGGATCGATCTTGAAGCCGAATTTAGTCGCTA
>JBLMYN010000499.1:0-5948 GCA_050258305.1 Actinomycetota bacterium | reverse complement strand
GCGACGGCGTACAAAGCCTGACCATGGACGGAACTACATCGCGCTGCGCGCTGCCGGGATTGAGCAAAGACGATCAACGGCATGTGTACTATTACTGTTTGCTTCCTAATTTCCTTCTCAACCTTCATCCCGATTACATGCTGACGTTCGCCCTGTGGCCCAAAGCCGTGGACCAGACGGAGATCATCTGCGAGTGGCACTTCCATCCCGACGAGATCAATAGGCCTGGATTCAATCCGAGCGACGCCGTCGAATTCTGGGATATCACCAACAAACAGGATTGGGAGCTATCGGAAATGGCGCAGCAGGGGATCAGCTCAAAAGGCTATCAACCGGGGCCGTATTCCAATCGTGAAGAACTGTTGCTTGGGCTGGACAGGTGGGTGACGGGGCGGGTCAAACCCTGATTGGCAGTATGAAAGAGCAGATTCAAGTTCGTGCGACATCACGTCCACCGGCGAAAAGTAGAAAGCTGAATAAAATGTGAACGCCGGTCACGCAAGGCTTCGCTCTGTCACTTTTATTCGGCGCTTAGATTAGATTTGTGCGAAGATGGTCATCAATGAAGCCAGAACGTCTTAGCCGAATCACAGTGGAACCTGGAAAATGCGGAGGCCGGCCATGCATTCGCGGCTATCGCATGCGCGTGAACGATATCCTGGAGTTATTAGCGGCCGGTGCGTCTTTTGAAGAGGTTCTGAGGGACTACCCATTTCTCGAGCGCGAGGATATTCTCGCCGCACTCGATTACGCAGCATTGCAAACCGACCATGCCGTCCTTCACACGCCGTGAAGTTTATCGTCGACAACCAGCTTCCCGCAGCCCTTTCCGAGTATCTCAGAAAGCGCGGTTTTGAATCCCAGCACGTATCGGACATCGCCCTGGATAGGGCGACAGACAGAGAGATCTGCCATTACGCAATTGCGAACGACTCCATCATCATCAGCAAGGACCAGGACTTCCTTTACCTCGCCGGCCAGCCTCAAATGGGAATTAGGCTCATCTGGGTGCGTCTGGGTAACTGTCGAACGTCAGCTCTGTTGCAAGCATTTGAGCGGCTCTTGCCCGAAATCGAGACAGCCTTGAACGCGGGCGATCAGATCGTTGAAATCCGCTAAATCCCGAGCTCTGAGCTTCAGAACTTTGCCAGACTCTCCATCGCCTTAAACAGGTCTTCCGCCTGGGGCAGAATGGCGTCTTCCAGCAACGGCTGGTACGCGACGAAGGTATCTGTAGCGGCCACGCGCTTCACCGGTGCATCCAGGTCCTCAAATAGCTCATCGGCAATGCGTGCCGCGATCTCAGCGCCGTAGCCCCAGCTCAACGTGTCTTCATAGGCGACAATCACCCGGCTGGTCTTGCGCACCGAGGTAGCAATCGCTTCCCAGTCATACGGGTTCAGCGTGCGCAGATCGATCAATTCCACGCTCACGCCCTGTTCCCGTTCGATTCTTTGTGCCGCCTGCAAAGAGCGCGGTACAACCGCTCCATAGGTAATCACCGTGAGGTCTTTGCCCTCTTTCACCGTCCTGGCCTTGCCGAAAGGGACCATGTAATCCGGGCCTGGGTATGGCGAACGGCCATAGGTTTCGCGGTAAAGCCGCTTGTGTTCCAGGAACATCACCGGATCGTCACAGCGGATGGCCGTGTGCAGCAGGCCGCAGGCATCGAGCGCGTTCGACGGGAAACAGACGCGCAGTCCGGGATTGTGCGTGAACAGCACCTCACCGCACTGGGAGTGGTAAATCGCGCCGCCTGTAAGATAACCGCCAATGGCCACGCGAATCACCGCCGGAGCAGAAAAGTTGCCGTTCGAGCGCCAGCGCATCGTGGCAAGCTCGTTGCGAATCTGGTGATACGCAGGCCAGATGTAATCAAAGAACTGGATTTCGGCGACAGGCTTCAGCCCGCGCGTGGCCATACCAACCGCCCGGCCAACGATGTTGGCTTCCGCCAGAGGCGAATTGAAAACGCGATCACCGCCGTACTCGTACTGCAAACCGGCGGTCAGCTTGAAAACGCCGCCCTTGCCCTTGATCTGCTTCTGCTTCAGGTACTCTTCACGGCTGCAGTCGGCCACGTCTTCGCCGAAGACCACGATCCGCTCGTCACGCTTCATTTCGTCTTTGAGAGCGGCGTTGATCAGGTCGGCCATGGTCTTGTCGGCGCCTTCAAATTTTGGTTCTGAGTTCATGGCGCAGGGATCAAGATCAGGCGAGTACACATGCTGGTAGATCGAGTCTTTTGACGGCAGCGTAGCATGTTCGGCACGTTCGGAGGCGGCCTGCACTTCCTCGTCTACCGATTTTTCCAGCTTGTTGAGCTGATCTTCATTCAGGATGTTTTCCCGGACCAGGAACATCTGCATGCGCGTGATGGGATCACGTTTGGCGTCCTGCTGGCGCTCGGATTCGGGGCGGTACAGCTTCTCGTCATCGGAAAGCGAATGCGAGTAGGGGCGGATCACGTGCCCGTGCACCAGAGCCGGCCCTTTGCCGGAACGGCAATACTCGGCGGCGCGTTTGCAGGCGGCGTAGCTGGCGACAGGATCTGTACCATCACATTCCTCGATCAGCAGATTGGGGAATCCGCTGACCAGTTTGGAGATGCTCCCGCCAGCGGTCTGCACTTCAACGGGAACGGAAATCGCGTAGCCGTTATCTTCCACTACGAAGATGACCGGCAGCTTTTCGTTGCATGCCGTGTTCATGGCCTCCCAGAACTCGCCTTCGCTGGTGGTCCCGTCACCGCAGGAGACGTATACCACTTCATCGCCATGGAACGCGACATCTTTAAACTGGCGGTAATCCCCTTCGCGCTTCTCAGCGGCATTCTCGTGCCGGCTGAAATACCGTCCCGCTTCAGCGCACCCCACCGCCTGCAGCAGCTGCGTGCCTGTGGGCGAGGACTGGCTTACGATGTTCAGCTTCTTGTGGCCCCAGTGCGAAGGCATCTGACGGCCTCCGGACGCCGGATCATCGGCCGCGCCTACGGATTCGCACAGCATTTCGTATGGCGTCACGCCCACGGCCAGACAAAGCCCGCGATCGCGATAATAGGGATAAAACCAGTCATAGGAAGGCTTCAGGGCCAGACCGGCCGCGACCGTCAGTGCTTCATGCCCGGCGCCGGAGATCTGGAAAAAGATCTTCTGCAGGCGCTTAAGGACAATCTCACGGTCATCAAGCCGGCGCGAGAGGTACATGAGACGGTAAATGTCCACCAGTTGCTGGCGTGTAAGTCCCTCATAACTCTTTTCAGTTTTGGATGAATTGGGGGCTTCTTCTACCGCTGCAGCGTTCTTCCTGGAATCAGCCTTGGTAACGGCCATGGGTCTCCTTCATAACTTTTGGACAAGGTGGGTTGGCGCTACTTTGGAGTACCTTCCATTCTAAATCCATTGGCGATACCGGGATATACTGAAAACGGATGATTCGCAAAAACCGCGCCATCCCGGCGCATGAAGTCAATCTTCTCATTTTCGATCTCGACGGCACCCTGGTGGATTCCCGCCTTGACTTGGCCAACTCGGTCAATGCCATGCTCCGCCATTACGGCAAGCCGGAACTGCCCAATGACGTGATCGGCAGCTATATCGGGAACGGCGCTCCCATGCTGGTCCGCCGCTCGCTGGGCGATCCTGATGACGAACTGTTCGTGCAGGAAGCGCTGCTTTATTTCATGGCGTATTATCGCGAGCACAAGCTGGACAGCACATACGTTTACGACGGTATCTTCCCCGCCTTGGATGCCATCCTCTCCAGCCGCAATGGTTCCGGCAACTTGAAGATGGCCGTGCTGAGCAACAAACCCGTGGGCCCGTCACGCGGGATTGTTGAGGCTCTGGGCCTGGGCAAGTATTTCTTCCAGGTTTATGGCGGAAACAGCTTTCACACGAAAAAACCCGATCCGGCCGGTGTGCACGCCCTGCTGAAGGAAGCGAGCGCTCGCGCCGAAGAGACGGTGATTGTCGGCGACTCAGAGGTGGACGTGATTACCGCCCGTAATGCCGGGATTTACTCTGTCGGAGTAACCTACGGGCTGGCGCCGCACACACTGGAAGACGCCCCTCCTGACGTGCTGGTGGACCATCCGCGTGAACTCGCTGACGTTCTGGGCTCGCGTGAGCAGGCGCGGCTGGAATTCAAAGCCCAGTAGCCCCTGCAATTCGCGGTCTTGCCGTGAGAGGGCACTTCCACACTCACGCAACTTTCCAGAGAGTGCTGCGAGTTGTCGCAGGAGATGGATGCATCATCGCAATGGATGCCGTCCGGGCTGGGTTGTCTGCTTAAGCCGGATTTTCAGAGTTTTGCACCCTGAACTCCCCTCTGGCTTCCATTCGCGACCATCGGCGAATACTACATTTTTCACAGAGACCAGGACTGGCCCCGGAACAGCGAACGAGTACATCGTGGTGTATTCCTTGCCCGGCAAAAAATGAGCCTTGGTTTCAGAGCAGGAGCCGAGCTCTGCTTTATCCCTGCGGGCGTCAACAAGCTTGCAATGAAAACGGAGCTCACGGATTGGAGTGCCGGCGACATTCCTGAAAGTAACAGCGATACGGTCAGGCGTTGCGGCGCCTCTCAGCAGCACCACCGGGCAGTTGCTCTTCGTGAGCTCTTGTGGAACCCCTGATCCTGCCAGCAAGACAGCAACCAGCAGGATGTGTGCTGTGATTCGCATCGAGGAACAGTGTACACGCTGCTGGAGTGGCTGGGGTCAAGGAACGGCTGCTGCAATTGCGGCGACGCGAACGGCCGGTTGGCTCACGCGGCCTGCTCCCGCTGCGGTAAGAACTTGCGTAACCATGCGGCTCTCAAGACGTCTTTGTACTACACACCCATAAGGTACAATCCTTCGCAAAGACCAACTCTGGAGACTTGCCACCGCGATGAAAAGCCTTTGCCTCACTGCTCTAGCTTTGTTTTTTGCCGCAACAGCGTTTACTCAAAGTCATGGCCGGATGAACCCGGTTCCATCGGGCTCCAGCATGGATTTGCCGAACTTCTCGATGCATACACCTTCGGGGGAAGGGTGGCGGGTGACACAGCCTGATCCAAATGCTACGGAGATCCGGTTTGAGAACAGCGTGTTCAAAGCAGGAATTACCGTGGATGACGGAAGGCTGGCCGAGGCGGTACCGAATGTGCATGAAAAGCTGGAGCAGTTGGCGCAGGCTACCGAGAAGCGTTTCTCCCAGCACGGGAAATTGATCTTATCCGAACACAGCGTTGACTCGCGCCCGGGCGCGCAATGCCTGTATCAACGGATCATCATCAACAGTCCCGAATTCGCTGCGCGCGGCCTGCCTCCCAATCTGGCCATCCATTCCCTGGCGTGCATCTATGGCGCGGATCATCAGGGAATCGCCAATTTCAGATATATGTACCCTACGCAGGGAAGCGCCGACGAACAGAAAAAGGTGGCGCAGGCGTTCTTTGCAGGCATAACTTTCAAACAAACGCCGGCAAAGTGATGCGTTCTGAGTACTGAGTGCCGGCGCCCGAGCTAAATGAAAACCCCGCTTCGCCGGCAGCGGAGCGGGATTTCCGGGTAGTTTTCTGATTACGCTGCTGGATGCTTCAGAATTGCCGCCAGGGCGTGCAGTCGCTCCGAATCACGGGGATTCTTCGCCGCTGTAGCGCTCTGTTCCACGGACGGCGCCATGTGCTCCAGGCCCGCCACCTTGCTGCGATTCATGTGTGAGTGCTCCGCCTGATGGATGGCTTTTTCGAGCGCGGAGATGCGCTTCGCCGGCAAGGCCTTCGAGCGTGCCAACTGGTCCAGGTATGCCTTGGCCACCGCCAACTGATCTGGCCACTCGAATTTCTGCTGGTCCTGCACGTTCAACTCATTCACCCGGGCCGACTTCGCCGCATCGATTTCGTTCTGCGACAGAAATTTCGTCGGCGTCAGTTGAAACACGTCCAGCCCGCGGGCGATTTCC
>JBLMYN010000498.1:0-8531 GCA_050258305.1 Actinomycetota bacterium | reverse complement strand
CCCCTCGCCCGTAGGCATGCTGTTTGTCTTTGCAGCCACCGTGGCAACCATCGCCATTCCGATCAAGATCTGGAACAATGCGCGAATTGAAATGAAGCTTGAAGAGCAGGAAAAGCTCCTGCTGGAAGCGCGCATGGACGCGCTGCAGAGCCAGATCAATCCTCATTTCCTGTTCAACACGCTGAATTCCATCTCCTCTCTCGTGCGTTTTGATCCGGACCGCGCGCGGGAGTTGATCCTGAAGCTCTCGAAGATTCTGCGCCGTCTGCTGGGCAAGCATGACGAGTTTGTGCAGCTGCGCGACGAAATCGAATTCGTGGACGATTACCTGGAGATTGAGGTTGCGCGTTTTGGCCGCGACAAACTGCGCTTTTACAAGCATCTTGATCCGGATACTCTTGACGTGGTGGTGCCCTCCATTCTTCTCCAGCCTCTGGTCGAAAACAGCATCAAACATGGTCTCTCCCCGAAGGTCGACGGCGGAAGCATCACCATCCGTAGCCGCCTGCAGGAAGGAAAACTCGTGATCCAGGTTGAGGATGACGGTGTGGGTATGAGCGCGCCGCCTGCCGTGGCGGCGCAAACCATGGCATCGGGCCGCGGCATCGGAATGATGAACGTGGCCGAACGGCTGCACGTGCTCTTTGGCGATGAGGGGCGAATGATCGTGCAAAGCCGCGACGGCCACGGAACGCTGGTGATGCTGGAGCTTCCCGTGCTGCAGCACGATCTGCTGGGTGAAAGCGCGTCCTCGTCAATTTACGCGGCGCGCTCCAGCACGCGCTCGTAGAATTTTTCGTATTCCGGGATGATTCTTGTGGAGCAGAAGCGCGCCTGAGCTTCCCACCGGGCAAGCATGCCCATTTCCCGCAGGCGTTTTTCATCGGAAAGAATGTCGATGGCGAAACGGGCCATCGTCTCCACGTCGCCTACTTCGGCAAGGTAGCCGGTCCGGCCGTGTTCAATCACCTCCGGTACGCCGCCTACGGCGGTGGCGATGGCAGGGACTTCGCAAGCCATTGCTTCCAGCGCTGCCAGACCGAAGGACTCGAGCTCGCTCGGCACCAGCATCAGGTCGGCGACTGAAAGCTTCTCATTCACATGATCCACCTTGCCCAGGAACTCAACCTTCTTGCGCAGCCCTTTTTTGCCCACCAGCCACTCGGCGCGTGAACGCTCCGGGCCATCTCCCATCAGCAGCAGGCGCGAAGGAACGTCTTTTTGCACACGGTCAAAGATTTCGATCACATCGCAGACGCGCTTAACAGGCCGGAAGTTGGAGACGTGCACCACGATGCGTTCGTCTGCGTGGGCGAATTCATTTCGTTTCTCTGCTGCTTTGGGGTCGCGCCGGTAGGTGTCACAGTTTACAAAGTTGTAGATCACCTCGATCGGGTTCTTGATCTCGAATTCCTGCAGCGTCCTCTGCTTGAGCCAGTTGGAAATGGCCGTCACGCCGTCACTCTGTTCAATCGAGTAGCGTGTCACCGGAAGGTAGGACCGGTCAGCGCCGACAATGGTTATGTCCGTGCCGTGCAGCGTGGTCACGAATGGCAGCTTGCGCGGCAGCTCCATTGCGGCAAGCATTTGCCGGGCCAGCAACGCACTCACAGAGTGCGGAATGGCGTAGTGGACATGCAGGATATCGAGGTCGTAAATTTCGGCCACTTCCGCCATGCGCGTTGCCAATGCCAGGTCGTAAGGCGGGTACTCGAACAGTGGATATTGTGAAACCGTGACCTCATGGTAAAAGATCCGCGGGTGCTCGGTGTTCAGGCGAATGGGCGGCTGGTAGGCAATGAAATGCACCTCGTGTCCGCGGGAAGCCAGTTCAATCCCCAGTTCTGTTCCAACCACGCCACTGCCGCCGTATGTGGGATAACAGGTGATTCCAATCTTCAAGCGGTTTCCCCTTGCTGCGTTTCGATTTGATTCACGCCCTTGCGGATTCACATTGTTTCCATCCGCGTATTCTTCATGCGTACAGATCGGAATACGAAATCAGCTCAATACCGCGTCCCCTGATGAGATTCCTCACTTCGGGAGATGTGAGAGCCTGCAACTCCACTTCACGAGATTGCACCAGGCGCGTGCCCGCCGCCTGCAGGTCGGCATCGGGGTAACCGGGATGGCATACCAGTTCCCACGTCCCTTCCGGCAAAGACTCCAGCGTGGACAGCAGCAAGCTTACGTCCAGTTTTCCCGTGGCTACAATGCCGATGGTTCCGTCCGTGGTGAGCATGTTTTCTTCCTGAATCGCTCTTCGAAAAGCCGCCGCAAACATGGCAAAGCATCCCACGCCGGCGGCGCGAAGCCACATGGCAGCGTTCCCGAGCACAACAGATTTCGGCCAGCATCGCCAGGGTTCAAAGGGATTGCGCACAGCACGCACGCCGCATGTCCGCGCAGCGCGCAGCACGGGACGCAGAACGTGAGGAAACATGTGCGTGTGCTTATGACTGTCCACGTGCGTTACGTTGAGCCCCGCTGCCTGGAGCTTGCAGATCTGGGCCTCAGCTTCCTGCTGGATTTCATCGCTGGAAATCTGTTTGCGCACCGCAGCCGTGGCAAACTCCCTGAGGCTGGTGCGGAAGCGCGCGGAGTTGTTGGTCAGCGTAGCTGCGCCGCGGGTGAGGGGCTCGCCATCAATGAGCACTACGTGGCATCCGGTCTTGAGCTCCGGCTGAGACCTGGCCACTTCCACGGCCTGTTGAAACGCGCGTGAGTTGGCCATGACCGTGGCAGAGGTGAGAATGCCGTCCCTGCTGGCCTGCGAGATGGCGCGATTCACCCCCAGGGTTAGACCGAAATCATCTGCATTGACGATAAGCCGGCGCACGCAGAGAGTCTAACAAATCGAAGGCACATGCCATCCCGCTCAGCGTTGCCGGGGAAAGCGAATTGCCTGCGGGTGAAACATGAACGCAAAGAAGAAAATCCGCTGCAGTCCGGGATGGCGCTACGCGGTTCTGGAGACAGGCTCCGGAGTTTTCTCGTCGAGGAACATCTTGATCTTCTCAAGCAAGGTTGGAAACAGGTCCTCCTTCTGCAAACAGGCGACGACATCTTTGCCGCCGTCGACAGGACCATAGCCGGTAACGATGATTACGGGCACCTCAGGATGTTTCTCGTGGACCTTGCGCGCCAGTTCCACTCCGTTCATGCCTTCCATCCTGAAATCCGTCACCAGGATGTCGAAATCATCCTCGTCAAATTTGCGCAACGCGTCGGCTCCACTGTAAGCACTCACGGCGCGATATCCCTGCATTTCCAGAATTTCGCAGCTCAGGCGCGCCAGTATTTCATGGTCGTCGACAAACAGGATGGCTCTCATGAAACCTCCTCCAGAGTACTGGTGGAACACAAACACTGCCGAGAGGCCGTGAGGGAGACGAAGTCGGCCTTTCTTCCTTGGTTTCCTGCCAACTCAGAAAAGATGCCTCGATCACTGCTAATTTTACAGCGAATGGCAGCCGAGAAAGGCATTTCAGCCCCTCTCCTCTTCCGCAGCTCTCAATCTGCAGAAGGCGGAACATAAAGAGCAGGCACATTGCTGTTATGCACCAGTTGATTGAATGCCGGCACATCACTCGATAAGAGCTGTTTCCAGGCGGCAAGCTGCTGGTCAAGCCGGCCGCGCAGCATCTTGAACACTTCATACTGCTGTTTCGATGGTGCGCTGTCGCCGGCCTGGACGATCCCGGAAAGGCTGTCCAGTTGCTCATTGAGCATGTTGGGAAAGGCCAGATTCGCTTCCGAGCCCTTCATGTTGACTTGAATCAGTTGCTCCTCTACGGGCGCCATCTTTGCATCCAGCTCTCCCGCCTGTTGAACCAGGACTTTCAGTTCAGGATCGTTTTCAAACCGGTCCTGAATCGCTTTCAGTTCGCCCCGCATGGCGCGAATCTGGTTCACCGCTTGATGCAGTTCCTGGTTGGCGTTCCGTACCTGCGTGGCCAGATCGAACTGCTTTTGCAGATCTTCAACCGTCACATTCTTGAGCCGTGGATCCATCACGATCTTCAAGGGCTGAGTCTGGCTCTGGTTCCCGACCGTCAATTTAACGGTGTAATCGCCAGGCATCACAAGAGGACCCTGCGGTCCCTGGTCGCTGTAAAACGCGCCGGGAATCTGCACGGGAGGCTCCCAGCGAAGGTTCCAGGCATACCGGTTCATGCCTGCCGAAGCAGGTATGGTGGTAACTTCCTTGACCTGGTCTGGCCACTCAGGCGGTTGTTCAAACCCTTTCTTCTCCCGGCTGGAGAGACTGCGCACCATCTTTCCCGCCTTATCGAATATCTCAAGCTTTACTTCATCTTTGGGTGCTTCTTTAAAGTAATAGCTGATGATTGCCCCCAGGGGCG
This sequence comes from Actinomycetota bacterium, assembly GCA_050258305.1. Lineage (GTDB taxonomy): Bacteria > Acidobacteriota > Terriglobia > Terriglobales > Acidobacteriaceae > Angelobacter. The sequence continues at coordinate 4,167 of JBLMYN010000498.1, read as the reverse complement.
GGTCACTGCCCACGGGCCCGCGACTGTCAATTTCTTCAGGCAAGTGCAGACGCAACGCGGTTTCCGGCTTGTAGAGGATCATTCCTTTGCTGGCGAAATCGGGTTCGATCTGGCGCAACGGAGTGATATCGTCCAGCACCCAGAAGGACCGTCCATGGGTGGCAACGACCAGATCGTTGCCGTGAATCGCCAGATCGCGGATCGGGACGGTGGGCAGATTGAGCTTTAACGGCTGCCAGTGGCTGCCGTCGTCAATGGAGAAGTACACTCCGAGTTCAGTTCCGGCAAACAACAGCCCTTTACGCTCCGGATCTTCCCGTACTGCGCGCACGTAAGCGCCATCGGGGATGCCGTTCGCAGCCATGATCCAGGTTTTGCCCGAATCGCGGGTGCGGAAGATCATGGGACGGAAATCATCAAATTTGTGCCTGTCCACCGCGATATATGCTGTTCCGGCGTCAAAGTGCGATGGCTCAACAATGCTGATCAAGCTCCACTCCGGCATGTCTTTGGGAGTCACATTGTTCCAGTGCTGGCCGCCGTCCGTCGTCAGTTGCACCAGGCCATCGTCTGTTCCCACCCAGATCATGTCTTTCTTTGCAGGCGATTCGGCAACCGTAAAAATGGTGTCGTAATACTCAACGCTGGTAATGTCGAGCGTGATCGGGCCGCCGGAAGGCTTCTGCTTTGACTTGTCGTTGCGCGTGAGATCAGGGCTGATTGCCGTCCAGCTTTGCCCCATATCTGTGGATTTGAAGACCCGCTCCGCGGCAGTATAGAGCACGTTGGGATCGTGCGGCGAAACCAGCAGCGGCGAGGTCCAGTTGAAACGGTGCAGCAGCTTCTCCGCGGCGTTGCCGGAGGCGTCCAGCGGATAGACCGATATGTCCACTGCCTGTTCCGTGCGCTTGTCGAACCGGGTAGTAAAGTCCTCCGCATTGGCGAAGACGATGTTGGGATCGGGTGGGTAAGGGGCTATATAGCCGCTCTCGCCGCCTCCCACCGCGTACCAGTCCTGCCGGCCGATCACACCGTCATCATCGTAGCTCTTGATCGCAACCGTGCTGTTATCCTGCTGCGCCCCGTAAATGTAATAGGGCCACTGATTGTCAGTGATTACGTGATAGAACTGCGCCGTGGGCTGGTTATTTTGCGTTGTCCACGTGTTGCCGCCATCGGTGGAGATGGTGGCGCCTCCATCGTTGCCGTTAATCATCCGCCGCGGATCCTCCGGATCGATCCATAATGCGTGGTGATCTCCATGCGGCGCGGGCATCAGGTTAAACGTGCGCCCCCCATCCGTGGAGCGCAACATTCCGGTATTGAGGACGTAAACCGTATCGGCTGACCTGGGATCGGCAAAAACATGTGAGAAGTACCATGGCCGCTGCCGCAGACGCCCGTCTTCATTGATCCGAATCCAGCTTTCACCGCCATTGTCAGACCGGTAGAGTCCACCCTCTTTGGATTCAATCATGGCGTACACGCGGTTGGAGTCAGCCGCGGAAACCGAGACGCCGATTCGCCCCATGATGCCCGAAGGCAGCCCATGCCCTTCCAGCCGGGTCCAGGTAGAGCCGCCATCTGTCGACTTATACAAACCGCTGCCCGCGCCGCCGCTGGACAGGCTCCAGGGTGTGCGATGCACCTGCCACATCGAGGCAAACAGCGTCCTGGAATTATTGGGATCAAAAACGATGTCAATTGCGCCGGTTTTATTGTTCTCGTACAGGACTTTTTGCCACGTCTTGCCGCCATCTGTGGTGCGGAAGACCCCGCGCTCCTCATTCGGTCCGTACGCGTGTCCCAGCGCGGCAACAAAAACAATATTGGGATCTTTGGGATCAATAATCAACGCGCCAATATGCTGGGTGTCCTTCAGGCCGACATTCGTCCATGTCTTGCCGCCATCCACGGACTTATACACGCCATTCCCGTAGGTGATGTTGCCGCGAATGCAGGCCTCGCCGGTGCCTGCGTAGACTATGTTGTGGTCCGAATCGGCCACGGCGATTGCGCCGATCGAGGCAATGTCCTGCTTATCGAACAGAGGCTGCCAGTTTGCTCCGGTATCGGTGCTCTTCCACACGCCGCCTGCCACCGCGCCAAAATAGAAAACGTTGGGCTCACCCGGCACCCCCGTCACGGCCAGAACGCGCCCGCCGCGGAAAGGGCCCACCTGCCTCCAGCGCATTGCTCCAAACAGCTTCTCATTTACCAGAGGGGCAGGGGCGTCCGCTTCACGGGAAGCGACAATCTTGTGCGGTTTGGCCTGAGTGCCCGTGGAAGACTTCCTCGCATGCTTCTGTTGGGATGAGGTCGACGCTTTTTGCGCCTGAGCGGTAAATGAGAGCAGTAGAGAAGCAAGCAAAATCAGGCAACGACCCTGTTTCCAGAAGTCCATAGTGCGGAAAACTCCTCAAAGTTCGAATAAATGAACGATCATCATACGCTTTTGCGCCGTCTGATGGCACAGAACCCGTCACTAGAGACGTGTGATCGCACTTTCTTCAATCACGATGAAGAGCCGAGGTGGGAATACCGTTTACGGTTTGTAATCGAAGCCGACCATACCATCGCGGTAGTCGATGGTAATGGTCATTTTCTTGAGCGTGGCGAACCCGATCAGACCTGAGATTTCTGTTCCCAGGTCCTTGCTGAGCCCATGGAGATCAAACGTGATCATATTCTCATGTGGCTGGCGAAAGCGGGAGAACTGCAGCACAGTTTGATCCGCGGTGAAGACATTGCTGACCCTGCCGCTGACCCCATTTACGGGAATATCGGAGCTGCGGACCGTGCTTACCCGCCGCGCAATCCCGGGAGACATGGAGTTGGTGGAAGCGCCGGTATCGAGCACAAACAAGCCGTGCACGATGTCTCCGACGCTGGTGGGCATCAGCATGATGTGGCCGAAACGGTAGAACGAGCTGAACGAGTCATCGCCCGAGGGTGTGCCGGCCGGCATCGGCTCAAGTCGCAGCTGACGGGAGGGAAAATCGATGCTGACAAGGTACTGCTCAAAAACGTCAGTGCCGATCAGGCCGTCGTAATCCGGGCTTTCGCGCGGCGAGACATGAACGTGACAGTCATGGAATTCAAGATCCCCTATCGTCACCTTGTCCACCCATGCCTCATAGCCCTTTGCCGGCCCGGAATTCCCTACGCCTTCCAGAGAGTGGACTGAAAGCCTGATGGCGTGGGCCTTCTTCGCCAGCTTCTTTGAAATCGTCAGGCCTGAGGCGCCGGTATCAAGCATTGCAGTTCCGCTGGCGCGATCGTTTAACTTTACTTTAAGCGAATAGGCGCGCGGCCCGTTCTCCACACTGGAGATGACCGGCTGCAATTTGATCTCAGTCCGCGGCACCTGCCGCGTAAGGATCCACACTTTGCGCCCATTGAGCGCCTGCAGAAAGTCAATGTATTCGCGCTCGTGCCTCTCCCTTTCCTCGTCGTTGCGATACAGGGCCATATGTCTCCGCAGTTCCGTCACGTTCTGTGGGAACGGCAGACGCACAGCCCAGTAGTAAAGAATGTCGCCGTCATTCGGATCGAGTTCGTGCGCGCGGGCAAATGCGTCCCGCGAACGGCTGCGATGCGATTCAGCGGACTGGATGCGCCCCATTCCGAACCATGCCCGGGCACATTTAGCATCAAGCTGGACTGCGGCCTGGTAACGTTCTTTGGCATCGGCCAGCAACCCGCGACGAAACAGTACATCGCCGTCGGCTGCCAAAACTTCCGGCGAGTGCGGCAACACCTGGAGAGCCTCTTGAGAAGCTCGCTGAGCGGCGTCCACGTCATCGAGCTTCAGGAAACTGTGGACCAGGCCGGCGTGAGCTTCAGCCAGCAGCGGAGCCTTTTCAATGACGAGTTGATAGTCAGCGGCGGCCGCATGGAAATCACCACGATTGAAATCCGCCTGGGCAGCGGCAAGAGATGGAGGAGGCGTGGGGGCAGGCGCAGCCGCGTGAGGCGCTTGCGCCGCCGCAAACATAGACACGACCAGAAAAATAATGGGACGAATTTTGACCACCAGAGAAGAACGCGCCTCAGCTACGATTTTGCGGGTTCTCACGCCGGAAAGCAATCAGTTTGGAACCGTAGGTCACATTGGCGTAAAAAGGCGCCTTGGGAGGCGCCCCTGCGGGACGAACGGAGCCTCAC
>JBLMYN010000497.1:0-13500 GCA_050258305.1 Actinomycetota bacterium | reverse complement strand
CTTACCACCCGGTGGCCTCCGGCTGGACGAGCCCATCAGACCGCAGCACAGGTTGTAAGATGCAGCTACCCAAATTAAACGATGCTGTCGCCGTTTAGTTCCTTCTTAATTCCCTCTATTTTGGCCCAAAGTGCAGGTATTTCCAGACCTTTTTACATTTGCAGAGAGTTCTTTTGCGTGACATTAGTAACGGATTGGACCGGCGCCGGGCCTCGAGAGCCATGGCAAAGGTGTATATCTCCTTGGCTTCCAATAGAATGCTGAGGTTCATCTTATATTTGCCATTTGCCCATGTTGCGCGAATTTTCGGCCGGCGCCGTCGTTTTGCGCCAAATGCAAAATCAGTGGTGGGTCGCGGTAATCGAACCGGGGCGCGAAGGCGAACCTGAGGACCGGAAGAACACGGTCGCTCTGCCCAAAGGGAATATCGATCGTGGTGAAAAGCCTGTAGAAACCGCGGTCCGAGAGGTCTGGGAAGAAACCGGACTGCGGGCCCGCCCGATTGCCAAACTGGCCGATGTCAAATACGTCTATTTCCGCAAATGGTCGGATAACGCGCGCATTTTCAAAGTCGTGAGCTTTTTCCTGATGAAGTACCAGTCCGGGCAGATCGGGGACATCACGCCCGAGATGCAGCATGAGGTGCGCCGGGCCTGGTGGATGCCACTGGACGAGGCGGCAAAGAAGCTGAGCTACAGTGGCGAGAAAGAAGCAGCGAAAAAAGCGCTGGAATATGCGACAAGCCATCCGGAAGGTTTTTGATCATGACGGCCCAGAAAGGAGTCAGTCCAGGCTGGACAGCGCCGGCGTTGAGGAAGGCAAGCAACTGATTTATAAAGGCGCTTCTTGACTGAATGAGTGCTCATTCATTATGATACAAGCTGTTCAGGCCCAAAGCCTCGCCCACCCCCGGCTCGCATTTTCTGACGCTTTGGCCTGCTTCGTCCCTAACGCAAACGCCATGATAAAGAAATGGTTGCCCGCGAACTCGAGTGCCGCCGCTGGTAAAGGGTTGAAGCTCCAAAACTGCTATCATTTTGGGCGACTTGAGCTTTGCGTTTTCGATCGATCGATTCTCCTCCAGGAGTCGCACTCATGAGCCAGTCAGCAGTTTCCACTCCCATTCAAGCTCCGCACGGCCTCACTTCTACTCAGCCGAACGGCAAAGGCGGAGGCGCCTCACATCAGCGCATCAATAAGGTTGCGGTGCTCGGCGCCGGCACCATGGGTGCGCGCATCGCGGCGCATTTTGCCAACGCCGGGATCCCGTGCGTGCTGCTGGATATCGTGCCGCCGGACGCGGCGCAGAGCACGGACAAGGCGGCGCGCAACAAGATTGTCGCCGCCGGTCTGGATGCGGCGGTCAAGTCAAAGCCGGCGGCCTTCTTCCGCAAAGGGCTGGAGCGGCTGATTACCATCGGCAACTTTGAAGACGATATGAAGCTGCTCTCCGACGCCGACTGGATCATTGAGGCCGTGGCGGAGAACCTTGAGATCAAGCGCGGCTTGCTCAAGAAGGTGGAAGCTGTACGCAAGCCGGGCAGCATCGTCACCACAAACACCAGCGGCCTGCCGGTCCACAGCATCGCTGAAGGCTTCAGCGAGGACTTTCGCCGGCACTGGTTCGGCACGCACTTTTTCAATCCGCCGCGCTACATGCGCCTGCTGGAGATCATTCCCACGCCGGAAACAGATCCCGCCGCCATCGAAGCCGTTTCGCACTTCGGCGACGTGCGCATGGGCAAGGGAATTGTCCGGGCCAAGGACACGCCCAACTTCATCGCCAACCGCATCGGCACTTATGCCGGGCTGAACGTTTTCCGCGTGATGCAGGAGATGGACCTGACCATTGAAGATGTTGATGCCCTCACCTCGAGCGGCGGCTGGACCAAAAATCCCACTTTCCGCACACTCGACCTGGTTGGTCTCGATGTGCTGGCCAGCGTGGTCAAAAATTTCAGCAAGAACGTGCAGGACGAGCGCTCTGATTTGAAGCTGCCTGACTTCTTCGGAAAGATGATTGAGCGCAAGCTGCTGGGCGACAAGACCAAAGCCGGTTTCTACAAGAAGGTGAAAGGGCCGCAGGGCGAGGAGCGCCAGGCCATCGACTGGAAGACGCTTGAGTATCACCCGGCGCAGAAGGCGAAATTCCCCACGCTGGAGATGGCAAAAAACATTGAGGACATGGGCGAACGCCTGCGCACCGTCCTCAACGGCGATCCGCGCGACAAGGCGGTCAAGTTCATCTGGACCACGGTTTCCGAGATGTGGACCTACTCGGCCAATCGTATTCCCGAGATCGCGGATACGGTGGTTGAGATCGACGCCGCCATGCGCATGGGTTTCAACTGGGAAGTCGGGCCATTCGAAGTGTGGGACATGGCCGGAGTGGAAGCCACCGTCGCCAGGATGAAGGCGGAAGGCAAGCCGGTCTCAGCCAACGTTGAGAAGCTGCTCAAGGCCGGCGGAAAGAGCTGGTACAAGGATGATCCCACGGCGCCTTCGGGCCGCGCTTACTTTGACCTGCGTACGGGCCAGTACCAGCCGGTGCCGGTGGCTGAAGGCGTTTGGTCCGTGCAGGTGGCGAAGAAGTCGCGCGGCGTGGTGAAGACGAATCCAGGTGCTTCGCTGATCGACCTCGGGGACGGTGTGGGCTGCATCGAGTTCCACAGCAAGATGAACGCTCTTGGCGGCGACATTGTGCAGATGGTCACGCAGACGCTGAAGACCGGCGGAATCGGCGACCAGTTTGAGGCCTTCGTGATTACGGGCGACTCACAGAATTTTTCCGTCGGCGCCAACCTGATGATGCTGATGCTGGCGGTGCAGGAGGAAGAGTGGGACGAGATTGATCTTGCGATCAAGCAGTTCCAGGGCATGACGCAGGCCATCAAGTCATGCACCCGGCCGGTGGTGACGGCATCGTTCGGCATGACGCTGGGCGGCGGATGCGAGATCAACCTGCATTCAGCCGCGCGCCAGCCGCACGCTGAGCTTTATGAAGGGCTGGTGGAAGTGGGCGTGGGCCTGCTCCCGGGCGGCGGCGGCTGCAAGGAGATGCTGCTGCGGGCCATCGACAACGCGCACGCAGTTCGTCCTGACGGCCGTGCGGAATCGGTCGAACTGATGGAAGGCATCAAGCGCATTTTCGAGATCATCGCCATGGCCAAGGTTTCAATGTCGGCATACGAAGCCCGCGATCTGGGCTTCCTCTCCGACGGCGACCTCATCTCCATGAACCGCGACCGTGTTCTGAGCGACGCGAAAGAGCGGGCGCTGGAGCTGGCCCGCGCCGGCTACCAGGCTCCCGTGCAACGGACGGACATTCCCGCTCCGGGCGAAAATGTGCTTGCCACCTTGAAGCTGGGAATCCATCTAATGAGACAGGCGGAATACATCAGCGATCACGATGTGAAAGTCGCAACCAAAGTGGCCGAAGTCATCTGCGGCGGCAACGTGACCCCGGGTACGCCGGTGAGCGAGCAGTACATCCTGGACCTGGAGCGTGAAGGGTTCAAATCCCTGTGCGGTGAGAAGAAGACACAGGAAAGGATTCAGTTCACGCTGAAGACCGGGAAGCCTTTGAGGAACTAGGTCTTGAAAGTAAGAGACCTGATTAAGAAGATCGAACAGGATGGTTGGCAATTGGCGAGAACGAAAGGGAGCCATCGCCAATATCATCATCCAACGAAACCTGGAACGGTAACCATTGCTGGACACGGCAGTGCGGACGTTCCGCCGGGAACTCTTAATAGCGTGCTGAAGCAGGCAGGACTGAAATGAAATATTTGGTGATTTACGAAAGATCAACCACTGGATGGGGCGCTTACGTTCCAGACTTACCGGGGCTCGGAGTGGCTGCTGAGAGTCTCGACGAAGTGAAGAAGCTCATTCGGGAAGGAATTGAGTTTCACGTAGAAGGGATGCGACTGCATGGCGATCCTATTCCGGAGCCAAGTGCGCAGACAGAATACGTGTCCATACATTCCTGATGTTGAGATTGGCGGGCAAGAGCGCCGTAGGCGTGAAATGAGTTAGCCCAGCGCGGAAGCGCTGGGGAAATGTCTGGGCGAGGAATCTCAGGCCGGCATGTAGCAGCCAGGAGCTAAGTTATGAGAGAAGCAGTCATTGTAAGTTCAGTACGTACAGCGGTCGGCAAGTCAGGCAAAGGCACGCTGCGCACCACGCGTCCTGATGATCTGGCGGCCGTCGCCATCAAGGGCGCGCTGGAGCGCGTGCCCCAGATCAATCCCAAAGAAATTGAAGATGTCATCATCGGCTGCGCCACGCCGGAGGCTGAATCGGGCATGAATGTGGCTCGCATTGCATCGTTGCGCGCCGGTCTGCCCGTGGAGGTCTCGGCCATGACCATCAACCGCTTCTGCTCTTCCGGCCTGCAGGCGATTTCTCTGGCCGCCGATTCGGTGATGGCGGGCCGGGCGGAGATTGCCATCGGTGGCGGCACTGAGTCGATGAGCATGCTGCCCATGGGCGGCCACAAAGTTTCGGCTAATCCCTGGCTGGTGAACAGCTATCCCGATACTTATCTCTCCATGGGGCTTACGGCGGAGCGGCTGGCAAAACGCTTTGGCATCGCGCGCGAGCAGGCCGACGAGTTTTCCTATAACAGCCACATGAAAGCGCTGGCGGCGATCAAGGGCGGCAATTTCGAAGATGAGATCGTTCCCGTGCCTGTGAGCTTCACCACCCCGAACGGCTCCAGGCCCAAGCGCATTGATATCACGTTCAAAGTTGATGAAGGCCCGCGCGCCGACACAACCATAGAAGCGCTGGCCAAGCTCAAACCCGCATTTCATGCCCGGGGGACGGTCACGGCGGGGAACTCTTCCCAGACTTCTGACGGCGCCGCGGCTTCGGTGCTGATGTCTGCTGATAAAGCGAAGCAGCTTGGCATCAAACCCCTGGCCCGTTTTGTGGCCTTCGCCACAGCGGGTTACAAGCCGGAAGAGATGGGCCTGGGGCCGGTATTCGCTATTCCCAAGGCGCTCAAGATGGCGGGACTCAAACTGGACGACATCTCAGTGATCGAACTGAATGAGGCCTTTGCCGTGCAGGCGCTTTCAGTAATTAAGGAAGCGGGGCTGGACATCAACAAAGTCAATCCCAACGGCGGCGCGGTGGCGCTGGGACATCCGCTGGGCTGCACCGGGGCCAAGCTGACGGCAACGATCCTGCGCGAGCTGAAGCGGAGGAACGGAAAGTACGGCCTGGTGACCATGTGCATCGGCGGCGGCATGGGAGCGGCGGGAATTATCGAGAATTTGAATTAGTACGAAGCGGCAGACAGGGATGAGGTGCTTTTCTGAAATCTCGAGCGAAGCGAGAGATCCCTATCGTCGCCACAATGTTGAATCAGTAAGACGCAAACAGTTTTCCAGGACATAGGGGTCCCTCACCTGCGAAAGACGCAGGTTCGGGATTTCAGAAGAGCGCTCCTCTGTGTCCTCTGTGGTTAAAAGGAGATTAAGTTTATGGCAACGGTAGCAGTCCCGAACAAAACCAAGCTCAAGGGCGGAAGCTTCCTGATTGAGGAGCACACCACAGAGCAGGTGTTCACCCTGGAAGATCTGAGCGAAGAGCACCAGCAGATTGCCCAGACCACGCAGGACTTCGCGAAGAATGAAATCCTGCCCAACGCGGAAAAGATCGAGCACAAGGAATTCGCGGTCACACGTGCGCTGATCAAGAAGGCATGCGAGATCGGCATCGGCAACGTGGATATTCCCGAATCCTACGGCGGCTCGGACATGGACAAGATCGCCTCGGCCATCATCGCCGAGCATCTGTCCGTGAACGGCAGCTTCAGCGTGGCGTTTGGCGGCCATGTGGGCATCGGCACGCTGCCCATCGTTTACTTCGGCACGCCGGAGCAGAAGAAGAAATATCTGCCCAAGCTGGCGACCGGCGAATGGATCGCCGCCTACGCGCTGTCGGAATCCACCTCGGCTTCTGACGCGATGAACCCGCGCACCAAGGCCGTGCTCTCGCCCGACGGCAAGGAATGGATCCTGAACGGCGAAAAGATGTGGATTACCAACGGCGGATTCGCCGACGTGTATATCATCTTCGCCAAGGTTGACGGCGAGAAGTTCTCGGCCTTCATCGTGGAGCGCACGTCGCCCGGCTTCCAGAGCGGCGCAGAAGAAAAGAAGATGGGTATCCGTGGTTCCTCCACTACGCCCATCATCCTGAACGACTGCCGCATTCCCAAGGAGAACCTGCTGGGCGAGATCGGCAAAGGGCACGTGATTGCCTTCAACACGCTGAACATCGGCCGCTACAAGCTGGGCGCCGGCGTGGTGGGTGGTGCCCGCAACGCGCTGAACAACGCCATCGGCTACTCAAAACAGCGCAAGGCATTCGGCAAGACGCTTTCCGAATTCGGCCTGATCAAGGAGAAGATCGCCAACATGGCCACCGGCATCTTCACCGGCGAGGCGATGTCTTATCGCACGGTGGGCATGATCGATGCGGCCATGGCGGAGATCGACAAGAACTCGCCTGACGTTTACAAGCAGACGGCCAAGAATATTGAGGAATACGCCGTCGAGTGCTCCATCCTGAAGGTCTTCGGCTCAGAGATGCTGGATTACGTGGTTGATGAGACCGTGCAGATCTACGGCGGCTACGGCTTTGTCGAGGAGTATCCGGCGGAGCGGGCGTATCGCGACTCGCGCGTAAACCGTATCTTCGAGGGCACGAACGAGATCAACCGCATGATCATCACCGGGTGGCTGCTGAAGCGCGCCATGAGCGGGCAACTGGCGCTCATGCCCGCGATCAAGAAGCTGATGGACGAGATCATGTCCGGCCCGAGCAACGGTGAGCCGCTGGAGGGTCCGCTGGCGGCCGAGCGCACGCTGGTGGCCAACGCCAAGAAGGCTGCGCTGATGCTGGCCGGAGCGGCTTCGCAGAAATATATGATGGCCATTGCCGACCAGCAGGAAATTCTGGCTGCGATTGCGGACATGGTCATCGATGTCTTTGCCATGGACTCTGTCGTTTTGCGCACGCAGAAGCTGATCGAGCGGCAGGGCGAGGCGAAGTCGCAACTGGCTGTTGCCATGATGCAGGTCAGCCTGGCCAAGTCCATGGATAGCCTGGAAGCCGCGGCGCGCAAAGTTGTCGCGGCTGTGGCTGAAGGCGACATGCTGCGCACGCAGCTTGTCATTCTGCGCCGGTTGTTCAAGTACGAGCCGTTCAATACCATCGCGCTCACGCAGCAGATTGCGAACCGTGTGATTGAGGCGGGAAAGTACGTGACCGCGTAGGCCCTGGTAAAGAGTCAGACAGCCCTGCCCCCCTTCGGTGGAGCAGGGCTGTTTTGTCATGGAGATCAGGCCCGCGTGAGCGCCCGAATCATTTCCGCCCGTTGCGGGCACGTGCGAATCAACTCTTCGGCTTTGCCGGAAACGTAATCCTCGTAGGCAAAGCCCGGCGACATGGTCGTGCCCAGCAGCGCGAATGCTCCACCATTTCTCAGCCGCGAACCTTGCCACACGCCGCCCGGAACCACATGCTGCAACTTCATGCCGCTTGCGATGTCAGAGCCAAGCACAACTACCTCGGACGAGCCATCCGCGCGCAGTTGCAGCATCTCCACCGGATCGCCCAGATAGAAGTGGAAAATCTCATCACCGGGCAGCCGATGCATTTCAGAGAATGCTTGCGGAGTCAGAAGATAAAAGATGGCCGTTGCCAGGTGACGCAATCCGGCGGGCAGAGGCAAGGTTGCAGCGGAGCGGTAGGTTTCGGCAAAGAAGCCGCCTTCTTTCGGATGGGGCTGAAGCTGGAGCAGGGAAATGATTTCCTGAACGGTCATCTTGAGTGTCTGTGTAACCAGTTCAGGATACAGAAACGGGAAAACCAGGGAAACAGCGGATTATTTCCTGAAGCGTCGGGGCACGCACTGACATCTGAAGCGTCATGGCTGCCACGACCACTACCAACACCGAATGCGCACGCATCGCAGATCAACTCCGCAGTGTTTTAGACGGCGAGGCCTGGCACGGCCCATCCCTGCGGGAGTTGCTGAGCGAAATTACTCCCGAGCAGGCAAATGCGCATCCTCTGGCGGGTGGGCATTCCATCTGGGAACTGGTCCTGCACATTGAGGTCTGGACGAGATTTGCGCTGGAGGCGATGCAAGGCACGCCGATCCCTGCGTTTGTCGAAAACATGCCGCCCGAACAAAACTGGCCGCTGATCAGCGACTCCAGCGCCGCGGGATGGAAAGCAGCGACGGAGAAGCTGTTGCGCGCGGGTGAAGAACTCGCATCGGCCGTGGAAAAGTTTGGCGATGAACGGCTGGCGGGAACTGTCCCGGGAAGGTCTTACGCTTTTGAGCGGCTGCTGCGCGGCAGCGTTCAGCACTGCGTGTATCACAGCGGGCAGATCGCGCTCCTGAAAAAAGGCCTGCAAAGACCAGCATAGATACTTGTTCCCGCAGGCAGGCCTGGGATACATTGCTAGCAATCTGCATGTGCCCGGAAAATTCAACAAGTCTCCTCAGCGAGTCTGAGGTGGAAGCAGCCGTGCGCCGGTTTTGGGAGCTTTTTGCCGCAAAGAAAACCGAGCAATGGCAGACCTGCTACTCTGACGTCGCCACCGTTTTCGGCACAGCCTCAAAACGGCCGGAACCGGCGCGTCTTGTGGTATTGCGCCGGCAGCGCGAGTACTTGAGCAGCGCGACGAAGATGCGCATCAACGTGGGCAGAGTGGACGTGGAGGTGATTGGTCCGGACTGCGCCGTGGCCGCTTATCTTCTGCACCTGGACGCGGAGCAGATCGCCAAGGCGTCGGCCGCGGGCCAGCGGGAGCAGGAAGAGCATCTCGAAAATGCCCGGGTTACCCATGTCTTCCAGCGCCACAGTAATGGCAGCCTGCTCATTGTGCACGAGCACATCTCCGCGGCCACGGCCTGAGCCTCAGCTTTTGCTGAACATGCGGGCGGTGATTTCCTGCGCCGGAGCGCCGCCGGTCATCTGCTGGGCGATTACCAGTTCGCGGGCAGCGGGTCGCAAAGCCGGCCAGCGCAGTCCGAAAATGAGCCCGCCCGCCATTGCAATGATGCCGCCCGCGGCCACAGTCCATGGGGCGCCAATCTTGTGGGCCACGCTTCCGGCCAGCAGCGCGCCGAACGGCGCCATGCCCATGAACATCATGGAATAGACGGCCATCACGCGGCCGCGAAGCTGGTCAGGAACCATGCTCTGGATCAGCGTGTTGGACGACGCCATCTGTACCATCACAAAGAACCCTCCCGGAACCAGCAGCAGAGCGGAAAGCCACAGCAGCCGGGACAAGGAAAATACGATCAGCGCGAGGCCAAAGCCGGCGCAAGCGAACGCTACCCACCGGCCCAGGCCGCGAATGCTCTTTTTCATGGCCAGCGTGATGGCGCCACCCAGAGCACCCAGCCCGGAGCAACCCATCAGGATGCCCAGCGCTTCGGCCCCGCCGTGCAGGATCTGTTGGGCGAAGATGGGCATCAGGACCGCATAGGGCATGGCGGTAAAGCTCACCAGACCCAGCAGGATCATCAATGCGTGAATGGGGCCATTGTGCAGAACGAACCTGAAGCCTTCAATGACGTTCTGCAACGGCGAACCCTCGATGGTGCGGCGCGACTTGGCCATGCGCATCATCAGCAAGCCGGTGATTACGGCAATGAAGCTTACGGCGTTGGCAAAAAAGCACCAGCCTTCGCCGATCACAGCGACAACAATTCCGGCCACGGCAGGGCCAACCACACGGGCTCCGTTGAACATGGAAGAATTCAGAGCGATGGCATTGACCAGGTCTTCTCGCGAGACCATATCCACCAGAAATGCCTGGCGTGCCGGAATATCGAATGCGTTGACCACGCCCAGAAGGGCGGCAAGAACAGTAAGCTCCCAGACCGTGATGAGATGAGTCAGCGTGAGCCCGGCCAGGATGAATGCGAGCGCCATCATGGAGGACTGTGTAACCACCAGGATGGTACGCCGGTCGTGGCGGTCTGCCACCGCGCCGCCAATAGGAGCAAGCAGAAACACCGGAATCTGGCTTGCGAAAGCGACCGTACCCAGCAACAGCGCGGACCCGGTAAGCCGGTACACGAGCCAGGATTCGGCCACCTGGTCCATCCATGTGCCGATCAATGAAATCAGTTGTCCGCTGAAGAAAAGCTGGTAATTACGATGCCGCAGGGCCCGCAACGCACTGGGCCAGTTTGTTGGTGGTGCTTCTGGTGAAGTATCAGCCATTCGGATATCAGAGATATGGATGCAGCGACGCTTAAAAGGAAGCGGAGCCGTGAACACCTATGTTAATTCAAGGCAGGTACGCCCGAATGTTTCGCGCGGAGAGAAACTCCGAAGCTTGACATCGCCCCGTATGCAAAGGGAAAAACAGCCTTGCCTGATCCCCGATCTGCGCCGGGCTTCAGAATGTCATCTGCGCTCTGCTCGATACGAGTTTTCAGTTGAGCTGGAGACATGTGGCCGAATTTGCCCACGATCATGCAAAACGCTCCTTTAATTCGAAACAGCTTTGATGGGAAGACTCGTACACTGCTCAGGAAGAGCTCCTTAAGACAGCTCAGCGAGAGACTAGCCCGGACCGTACAGAGGCGCAAAAAACAATACTTCTAAACCAGACTTGAAGCTGTGAGCTGCAACACACGTAGTGGTGATCGAAGATCTGTTCAAGGGCAGTTGCATTAAATTGCGCATTGACTCTTAGATAAGGCCGGGGTTCATCAATTTTCAAGAATCTTTAAGAAACGTAAAGCACCGTTTGCATGGAGCGCGGAACTTTTTGTTCAATCTATCATTCATTTTCAGCTCCGACCATTTACTCACGTTCAGAGTAGGTGTATCGTTTTGAGGCTCTACAACTCTGAATTCCCTCGTTAGGAGAAAGATTGGATGCGACCCTCAAAATCCCCCCTTCTATTTCTGTTTCTTTTTCTGGTTGTGTGTGGTTTAGCAGCGGCCAGTTTTGCGCAGAACGATCCCCAGGCAGCGGCGGCTGTGGCAGGCGGCCAGGCTGCTTTTACCAACCCAGAGACACCAATTGATGTGAACACTTTGCCGCCGGTCCAGTTGACCGTAAGTTCGGATACCGTCTTTGATGCGGCGACCGGCAAGGTAGTGAGCGGTGCTGGTGTCAGTGGACAATCGAATGTGAATACTAAAGCGGGCATCGGCGGCGGAAATGACGACAGCCTGATCAACGGTCGGGTGCGCCGCACACCTCTGGGCGGCACCATCGACGGGCTCGATACGCTGGCGACATTTGACGGCGCATTTTTTGCCCAGGCCGGCCCCAACAGTACAGGAATCAGGCTCTTCCGTTTCAGCATGATGGGAAATCATCCTCTGGCCGGAGGAACCACCGTGATCCCGGCAAGAATTGATGAAGTTTCACTGGTGCTGCTCAATGAAGACGGCAAGGTGTTAACGACGGTGCCGTTCTCACCGTTTGAACGGCTGACCCTGGAATCTCCCAATTTTGAGCCGCTCAACTACCGTTCGGGGAGAAATATTCAGTACGGCGATGCGGTGCATCGCGCGCAATTCTTCAATAGCATGGCCAAAGACTGGCACACCGTGCTGGTTCCGCATATTGTGAATCGCGTCACCATCACTGTGCCCCGGTTTGTCAACATCCAGCTGCAGGATGGGACCATTATTCAGGCGCGCTCGTACTTCATTGGAACGGCGGCGGACGGCAACACGTTCGTGCTGATGCTGAATGCGTTGTTCAACTTCTTCTTCGATAACGTAGTGGTCAATGATATCAACCTGGGGAATTTCACCACCAACGGCCTGAATATGACCCTGTTCCCCAATACATTCCTGTTCTCCCTCAACGTGAACGACCCCAATACTCCAGGCGGGTGCTGCGTGCTCGGGTTCCATACCTTCTTTGCGGATACGAGTACGGTTCCGCAGCCACGCTGGGTAACGCAGTACGCAAGCTGGATTTCGCCCGGGCTTTTCGGCGCTGGATTCCAGGACGTGACTGCCCTGTCGCACGAGACGGCGGAAGCCATTGGCGACCCGTTTGTGGACAATGCCACTCCCAGATGGCAGTTCCCTGGCCAGCCGCCCGACTCGAAGGTTTGCCAGGGCAATCTTGAGGAAGGCGATCCCATTGAAGTATTGCCCAATGCGGTTTCCCCCATCACTGTGAGAGAAGGGAACTTTAAATTCACCTATCACCCTCAGACCATTCCTTTGCTGCAGTGGTTTGAGATGGGACAAAAATCGAATGCGATTGACGGCGCTTTCAGCTTCCCGGATGAGACGGCGTTGCCGCATTCCGCAGTGCCCTGCCCGCAGTAAACTTCGGCAGATCTGAACTGGAAGGAGGCGCCGGTTGTCCGGCGCCTTTTGCAGTTCCGGAGCTGCTTCATCCGGGCTGCAGTCCGCGCGAACATAAATTTGCATCGAGTGGGGCAGGGCTGTTAATCTAACTAACCAGTTAGTTAATTAATCGCCACCCGGCTGGAGATCTCCGGCAAAGCGGCAAGTTGTGCAACCATCGAAGAGCGGGGGTGAACAAATGAACCTGAGACGGCGGGGCGTAGCATCTAAGGACGGTACATTGAAAAGGAGCGTGGTGAGGAAAGGCGCACGGGCAATCCTGGTTTCTGTTCTTTTGCCGTTTGCCGGCAGCTTTGCCGTGGCTCAATTGCCCGGGCAGGCGGCCAATTCCATGAGCCAGGCGCAAGAGCAACCTGTTACGGCTCCACCATCGCCACAGAGCCTCTCTCTCGGCGTGTTCAACGGCAGCGGCAAGGTGGATAAGCCCGTTCCTGGAGAGATCCCGGTTTCCATTCTGGACGCCATTGACCGCGGGATCAGGCACAACCTGGGGTTGCTGCTGTCACACGAGCAGAGCGAAACGGCGCGCGCCGAATACCGCCGCAGCCTGAGCGCGCTCCTCCCCAATCTGTTCGGCACCGCCAGGGACTCAGTGCAGCAGATTAACCTTGCTGCTTTTGGAATTCCTCTCCCCGCGGGACTTAGATCGCCTCTGGTCGGCCCTTTCAATGTTCTGGATGCAAGGGTCGGAATGACGGAGAAGTTTCTCGACTTCAGCGCTCGCGATCGCGCGCATCAGGCGCAGGAGAACGAAAAGACCGCCAGGTTCACGGTGCAGGACGCGCGCGAACTGGTGGTGCTGGTTGTGGGCAATCAATATCTGTTGACCGTGGCGGCAGGCTCAAGGCTGGCTGCGGCCAATGCGCAGCTTACGACCGCGAAGACGATTTTCGAGCAGGCGCAGGACCTGAAGAAAGCCGGTGTGAGCGCGGGGATCGACGTCTTGCGTGCGCAGGTGCAGATGCAAACGCAGCAGCAGCGTGTGCTCGCGGCGCAAAACCAGGTGGAACAGCAGAAGCTGACCCTGGCCAGGATTATCGGGCTGCCGGTGTCACAGCAGTTCCGGCTGACGGACGAAGTGCCCTATGCTCCTTTGCCGCCGTTG
>JBLMYN010000496.1:0-5242 GCA_050258305.1 Actinomycetota bacterium | reverse complement strand
GGATCCGGCACGCTGTGCGGGAGCGTGGCGAATAAAGGCCGCGCGCTCATGGCGTAGAAAAGAATGGCATCCGGTCTGCGCCCCAGCTTTTCGTAGATCTGGCCCAGATGGTAGGCTTCCTCGCGATCTTGAGCGAGGTTCCAGGCTGCGCGGACGTATTTTTCTGCCAGGATAAAATGGCCCCCCTTGAACTCGATCCAGCCTTTTGTGTCCCACGTCATGGTAAGCTGCAGGACGGCCTGGAGATCGGTGCTGCGGATGGCGTCCTGTTGCAGCTTGTCGAGGCGATCATCAATGGCCTTCAAGGCAGAATCGGCATATTGCGTTGCCAGATCGAGATCGTATGAGTTCTCCGCCAGCGTGTAAGCAGCGTTATTCCATGTGGACGGGATGGGCGCGGCCTCAACCAATTTCTTTACCTGTTCTACCGCCTTCTCCGGCTCCTTCACTTTGAAATATCCGTCGGCGAGAAACCCGCGGATTTCCTGCTCGTCGTTGAAATTGTCGCCTTCGGTCGCCAGCGCCTTTTCCAGAGGGGGAACAGCGAGCGCGTAATCTTTCTTCTGCTGGGCGTAATACCAGCCGAGAAGATAGTAGGCGCGATGGTTCAGGGGATCGATCTCCAGGGCTTGTTTCAGCTCGGCAACCGCCTTGTCGCCACCATGCTGCATGGTGAGATACGTTGCCCCAAGCTCGGCGTGCGCCTGCGCATCGAATGGATCGGCTTGAATCGCCTTTTGAAAATCCGTGGCTGCCTGCTGATAGCGGCGAAGGGCGAACTCGGTCACCGCGACCTGTGTCCAGACCCCTTTGTGCTTGGGATCACGGTCCGCAACCTTGCGGTAATCAGCGTAGGCATCAGAGTAATCGCGCTCGCGGTACTCGATCTTTGCCTGGCGCATCAATTCGTCCAGATCATTGCCGGCGCCCGACTTCGCAAGGAACCCTTCTGGAAGATGCAGCACCATCTGTTGCGCTTCGTCGGCATCCACGGCGCGCTTGAATGCCTCATAGTCCTGGCGGTGCTCCCCGCTCACCAGCGGTGTGATTACGGTCATCTTTCTTTCGCCGGCCAGAACGTTGTTTCGGTTCGAATAATCCGATTCGTAGACAGCGTAGTCGCGCGTGACTTTGAGCGGCAGCGGAGCCTGGGCGGTGATGCCGGTTGGCAGCTCAACCCGACATTTGTAGTCGAGCTCTCCGGGCGAGCCGTAAAGCCTTACGTTGTTCTCTTTGTCGTTCCAGTCTTGCATGTGGGTGAGGGCAATGGGTAAACCATTTTCCGGCGGGTGGTCCTCGAAATTGACGTAGTTCGGCCGGTGATAGTGATAAGTGATGCGCAGCCCCTGGTCAAGATGCTGGAGGCCCGTTACTTTGATCTGGCTTACATCGCCGCCGAAGCCACTGGAATAGGAGATGAGTTTCACCATGTCGTGGTACTTTTCCGGCGGCAGCTTCCGGAAGGCGGTTTTGAGAAGCACTTCCGCGTCCCCGTGGATGAAAAAAGAGACTTCAGCCTCCAACGTGCCCGATTCATCAAGTTTACCGGTGAGATCAAACACTTCCTGCTGGCGAAATGGGAGTTTGGCGGGAGTGACAACAAAATGCGATCCGGCTTCGCCGGTTACCAGCAGCGCCTTTTTGTTTCTCAACGGCTGAACCAGCATCCCGTAGGGCGCCACCTCCGCCGTGGTGTCAAGGAACAGAGTTTCTTTCCCCATGGGCACCGCCGTGATCACATGATCGAATTGCGCGGGTGAAGGCACCAAAGGATCGACTTTCCTGCGGGTATTGATCAGTGCGGGATAGGCCTGGATGCCTACGGCAGCCAGCAGAGCGGCAAGCAAGGTGTGCTTGTCTTTGCAATCGCCATATTTGTTGGCTAGCACCTCCTGGGCGGGGTGCGGCTGGTAACGCCCGATGCCGAAATCCAGGCCAATATAGCGGAAATCCAGCGAGACAAATTGATACAACGCTTTGATCTTTGCCTGCTCATCCGTGAGCCCGGCGGTAAGCTCCAGCGCTCTCGCTTTGATGGCCGGAGTGATTGCCACCCGCGTGCGCTGAAGACCGTAATACCATGAGCCGACATGCTCCCAATCCTGAAAAGTCGACAGTTCTATGGATGGCGGCGGCGCTGTGCCCGTGGCAAGCTGCTCCTGTAGTTGATGATCTTGCCCTTCAGAGCTTTCGACCGTCTGGTTGGAGCTGTGCCACTGATACACGGTCCTGTCGGCCAGCTCTTTTACCACCGGCTTATATTCAGGCAGGAAATGGATCTGCAGCTTGACTTCGCGCGGAGCATCAACTGTAACGGACTCTGAGTCAACCACAGCATTCTTTGCGAATGAATACTGAAGCCAGAATTGGCCAGGTATGATCGGAGACTGCGTGGTCGAGTACTGAAATAGGATTTCGTCGCCAACGCTCAGGCCTGGAACTGTGACCTGCTTCTGGCGGAGATCACTGTACACGGGAGCGACGCGGCTCACTTCGGGCGTGGCTTCCTGGATGTTCGCCGGTCCTGCCTTGACTACGCTTCCATCTTTTTTGTGGACCTCCAGTGTGTCCAGCTTGAATTCCTCTCCCGCGATGAAATTGAAGGTGACAATACCGTATTGCTGGAGTCCTGCTTCAGTGAGGATCTTTATCCGTTGCCGCACCGTGGCATGCCTTGTACCGTCTTTGTCAAAGCTCACGGAGGTATTCAGCTCTTCAATCCGGACAGCTTCGCCTGCTGAGTCGGCTTTTGTATGGTGCGCGGGCCCTGGTGAACCAGCCTGTGCCATTGCATTGGGCAGGATGCTAAGAAGCATGAGAAGGGCGGTTAACAGTTTGCCAAGTGGCTGGGACATGTCCTGAATTCTACAGACAGGGCTGTCGATTTCAATAAGTCGCTTGCTGCATAAGTGGGGGGCCTGGGGGTGAAACGGTCGCTAATCCGCCATGGCGGATTCTTCCTGTCGCGACTCAATCTGCACCAGCTCGGGCTTGGCGGCGGGACGGTAGATTTCATGCGAGCTTTGATTCTGAGGGTCGCGCCAGAAATCCACCAGCGACGTCTGGTGAACGCAGGAGACAGTGCAGTTGGGGGCGCAGGACTTTTGCGTGAAGTACTCGCGCTTGACGTCTTCAACGGTATATTCAGCCAGTGGAAGGCCGGGATAGCCGCGCTGCTGCGAGCAGTAATGCACCAGGCCATCCTCGCAGATGTAAAGGTAGCGGGAGCCGGCCCGGCAGCGCCAGTTGTTGGGCTTGCCCAGCGAGATATTGTTCTGGAACTGGTTGAAGCGGGCGTAACTGTGTTTGCCCAGTTTCTTCATCTCGGCGAAAACGGTTTGCGCCTCGGGAGAAAGAGGCTTGAGCTGGCCGGTGCCGTCATGAATGATGCCGACCGTTGAAGTGAAGCCGAGTTCGACGGCGCGCTTGCCGATCGTGACCGCGTCCCACTGATTTCTCACTCCGGCGCCGATGACGGAATTGATGTTGACGTGAAAATCGGCGTGCTCGCGCAGCCACTGCAGTTTCTTGTCGAGCACCTTGAGCGACTTCTTTGAAACCTCGTCAGGCTTGACGTTGTCGATGGAAATCTGCAGATGATCGAGTCCCGCGGCGTTGAGCTGCTGGATGCGCTGCGGCGTGAGCAGATAGCCGTTGGTGATCAGGCCGGCAATGATGCCATGCGAGCGGATGCGACGGATGATGTCATCGAGTTGGGGATGGAGCAGGGTCTCGCCGCCGCTGATGGTGATAAGAGTTGTGCCGAGCGCCGCCAGCTTGTCGATGCGGCGGTACATTTCCTCCAGCGGCACGGGCTGGGAAACATCGTCATACTCGTTGCAGTAGGCGCAGGAGAGATTGCAGCGGCGCATGGGGATGATGTGTACCTGAATGGGATGATCTTTTGAGACCACTCCCTTGCCAATCATCCTGATTTCCCGAAGCGTGCGCCCAATGGCTTTGAGGCGTCGCCTTATCCTGGTGCCTGATTGTGCCATCTGTAAACTTTTATTAAAACATATACGAAACCGGTCACGCGCTGAGATTCCGTGACCGGGTGAATTTAAAGGGTAAACGGTTGATTTTAAAGGTTCAGCGTCAGCTCCGGAGTGCGGCAATGGCCGAGCTGCCGAGCTTGAACAGGAAGTACCATGCAGCTACAACACCGATCCCAGTTCCCATCGATATCTTCTTCTTGGCATTGAGAGCGAACCCCATGCCGATCAGGATCACTATCCAAAGGGCGATCACATCGATTGAAGAAAGCATGCCGTATGTGAACTTGGAGGTGGTGGTGTAATCCAGAAAGTACGCCGGATTGGTGCCAACCGGATTCTCCAGTCGGAATCCCTCAGGATTGCCAAGCACCAGGCTGACCATCGCCAGAATTGTTCCAACAACGCTGGGCAGCCATCCATAGAAGACGACAGACATGGCTCGAGGGAATGGTATTTGAGCGTCCATGCCAAAGTTGAAGGTGAGCCAGAGGACGCCGGCAGCGACGAACCCGTAAAACAAAACGAGAATCGGACTCAGGTAACCACCTACTTTCATGCTCAGCGCAATCATATGAGCCGTGCGTTCCTGCTGTGCGGCCGGAAGCTGCGACATTCTCGCGTTGTTGTCAATCATGTGCTGCGCCACTGTATCGAAGCCGACTTTCTTATCGATGAGAATAAAAAAAGCGATGGAGAAGATGGAAACGATCAGCAGGGGCACCCACCAACTGGCGTTGCGCCGGATATCAATAAAGGTCTTGGAAGGCGCAACGAAAGTGTCAATGATCCGCGCCGGTTCGGAGAGCGCGGGCTCGGCTGTTTCCTGGGGCAGAGGAGTGCTGGGCATAGGCGATAAAGGAGTGCTCATTTCTTATCCTGTCTTATCCTGAGTTTCGGTCGCGAATCGTCACGCGAATTCTACATCAGCGCCACGAGCAATCAGGGCCGAAAATGCTGCCATCCGAGAGCCCGCAGCAAACGCGCTTTTCCATTTTCGTCCAGAATCCGTATTGCTGAGCGGTAATCTTTTTTCGCGATGCAACCAATGGGAGTAATCTTCACTCCCTCGATGACGCCGGGGATCTTTGCTCTCGCCGGCGCAGTAAAGAGCAGTTCGTAGTCTTCGCCGCCGTGAAGGGCCAGTTCCAGCGTTGCCGCGCGAGCGACGGGCAGTTTGCGGGCATCGACAATTGCTGAGACGCCGCTCTCCTCGCAAATGTGTCCAAGGTCGATGGAGAGACCAT
>JBLMYN010000495.1:0-6577 GCA_050258305.1 Actinomycetota bacterium | reverse complement strand
GTGCTCTTCAAAGTAACGTTGCAGGTCAGCAGAATAAATACCGTGAGCCTTCGGGGAATAGAGCGCGCGCTGGATCTCCGAGGCATCGACAGGAACCGGCTGACGATTACCTTGCTGGTTGCGCCAGTAGTCAATCACCATCGCGATCACAGCGGCGCCACAGCCGTTTTTCTCCTGCTGAACAAAAGGGACATCCAGCCAGATGCCAGTGCTTTGCGAAAAGGCAATGCCGCAGAGGCACAAAAAGACTGCCAGCCTCTGCGGCAGAGAATGAAGCATGAGATTTTTCTCAGCGAACCGCAACAATGATCAGGATAAGCACGGCAATGCCGAGAATGATCAAGACGAGGTCGTGATCAGTCAGATTGCCTGCGGCGAATTCAGCCTGCGCCTTATCCGCACGCGCGGCCAGTTCCGCCAGTTCCCGGTCGTTCAAAGTGGAAATGGCAGTGCGCACCTGCCGGGGGTTGATGTGGGATGACTTCAATGCTTTCTCAGCCGTGGGCGTGGACAGGAAATTCTGCACCGTTTGAAGATTATGCTCACGAACCTGCGATGCCATAACTAACTGTTGCTGCAGGTCGGCGGGAGAAACCACATGAGTCTGAGCCAGCAGCCCGGTTGGAACAATGAAACACGTCATCAGGAAAAGGGCAACCGGGGTTCTTACAGATTGCCGCAGAACAAAGTGCATAATTCAGCTCCTCCAATGATGTTCCGGCCAGAAAAAAAGTATATACCTTCAGGGGTCTTTGACTGGATAGCAGAGGTCTCAGGCGGGCATTGCCCTTGCGTCCGCCAACTTGCGCCACCCTTATGGATGCGGAAGCCAGGATTAAATGCGGAATCTGCGGCTCGGGAAAACACAGGCCGCGGACGGCAGTTGCCTGCCGGCCGCAGCAATGGTGGCGTTATTTCATTGACTCGGCTGACTTGTCCTGCGCGCCCCCGAGTTCGAGTGAATACCGTTTCCCGGAAAAGTGTATTGCCGTAAGTTCACGGCTGCCCGAAGCGCCGATCTGAATCTCAGACGCATCGTACGGGGCCTTCTGGTCTGATTGAATCAGCTTTCCGGGCACTGTGGCTACGGTTTTGCCATTCCGCATAATGTTCACATGCACTGCGGGGCCAGCGCCCTCCCATTTCGCCGTGTAGTCGCCGGCAGGAAGCGTCGTACCGCTGACTTGTACCTGCTCAGAAATCTGGAAATTTCCCTTGCCTGCGCTTGCGGCGAAGGCGGAAACGCCGAATGCCAGGGCCAGCAGCAGCACTGTGGTTTTGAATATCAGTGACGATCTCATATCCCAAGCTCCTTGAATGCTCCCGAAACGCCGGGAACCGGTTCGAGGCAGCCCGCTGCGTGTCTCCTGAAGAAAAAAGGCCTTGGCCTTTTCCTCTTGAGGGCCTACAATGCTTCTCTCGACTAGAGAACAGCGCACACAATTGCCTGCTCTTTATTCAGAAGGCTGTTCGCTCCTGGGGCTGCCAAACCGTGGGCGCGTACAGCCTCTATTTTTTTGGGGTCTTCACTGCAGACCGCTCTTGCGATTTGCAATTTCTCCACCATTTGCCAAATACGTTCATTGCCAGGCAGAAGTTCCCTAAAATATGCGCTCTCTTGTATTAGACGAATGCGGCAATGCCGCGTTAGCTGTTGAAGCCGTTAACATTGGTAAAGCAGGTGTTCACATTCGAATGTGAACGTTCGAAAACGAACACCTGCGCTTTCAAAAGATTCAGGTCCTGGCCCCTGCTAGAATCATCTATTAACGTTCATGCTCAGAAATCTGCGGCCATTATTCCCGTACATCAGGAAATATCGCTGGACCCTGTTCTGGGGAGCGCTGACTGTTTTCGGCAACAACGGCATCTGGGTATACTTTCCGCAGGTTCTGCAACGTGCCGTTGATTCTCTGAAGCCTGGTTCGGTCCGGCATACGTTTTACGTCTATTCCCTGCTCCTGCTCGCCATCGCGGTGAGCAAGGGAATCTTCCAATTCCTGACGCGCTGGATTGTGATCGGCGTTTCCCGCGAAATCGAATACGACCTGCGCAATGACATGTTCTCGCATCTCTCGCGGCTGGATTATTCGTATTACCAGAAGAACCGCACAGGCGATATCATGGCGCGCGCCACGAATGACCTGAACGCCGTGCGCATGCTGCTTGGGCCGGCGATCATGTATTCAGCCAATACGCTCGTCTTTACCGTGGCGGCCCTGTTCTTCATGTGGCGCATCAGTCCCAGGCTGACCATCTGCGCCTTTGCGCCGCTTCCGCTGGCCAGCATCATCATCCAGTATTTCGGGCGCAAGATTCACGAGCGCTTTGAGCGCATCCAGGCGCAGTTCTCTGAGATCTCTTCCCGCGTTCAGGAAAATCTTTCCGGCGCGCGCCTGATTCGCGCGTACGTGCAGGAAGAACCCGAGATTGCTCTGTTTGAAACGTCCAACCGCGAATACGTTAACCGCAGCCTCCCGCTGGCGCGATTGATGGGTATGCTGTGGCCCGCCCTGGAGTTCCTGCTGGGACTCGCCTATGCGATGGTATTGTGGCTGGGACCGCGCGAGGTGCTGAACCATCACATCACAGTCGGCCAGTTCTATGGCTTCTCCATGTATATCCTGATGCTTACCTGGCCCGTGATCGCGCTGGGGTGGGTCATCAACATCTTCCAGCGTGGCAGCGCGTCCATGGGACGCATCAATGAGATTCTGACGGCGCAACCGGAAATCACCGACCGCGGGGCCATCTCTGCGATCCCGGAAACGATGCAAGGGCACATACAGTTCCGCAATTTGAATTTCGCATATAACGGGACGCCGGTGCTGAAGGACATAAGTCTGGATGTTCCGGCCGGCACCAGCCTGGCCATTGTGGGGCCGACGGGCTCGGGAAAAACCACGCTGGTCAGCCTCATTCCGCGAATTTACGACGCTCCCGCGGGAACAGTCCTGCTGGATGGACGCTCCATCCGCGAATATCCGCTGGATACCCTCAGGCGCAATATTGGCTTTGTACCGCAAGAGACGTTCTTGTTCAGCGAAACGGTGCGCGAAAACATTGCCTTCGGAGTGGATTCGGCTTCTGACCAGCAGATCCACGACGCCGCTGAAGCAGCCAGCATAGCCGGCGATATAGAGAGCTTCCCCGAGCAGTATCAGACGATGGTGGGTGAGCGCGGGATCACTCTTTCCGGCGGCCAGAAGCAACGTAG
This sequence comes from Actinomycetota bacterium, assembly GCA_050258305.1. GTDB lineage: Bacteria > Acidobacteriota > Terriglobia > Terriglobales > Acidobacteriaceae > Angelobacter. The sequence continues at coordinate 3,360 of JBLMYN010000495.1, read as the reverse complement.
CGCGATCGCGCGCGCCATCATTCGCGATCCCCGCATTCTGGTGCTCGATGACGCCCTGGCCAGCGTTGACACCTATACAGAAGAAAAGATCCTGAACCATCTGCGCGAAGTGATGCAGGGGCGCACCACCATTTTCATTTCTCACCGGGTTTCCACCGTCCAGAATGCTGACCGCATCGCCGTGCTGCACCACGGGCGCATTGTGGAGATGGGCACGCACGAGGAGCTGCTGGCCCGCAACGGCTACTATACAGAGCTCTATAACAAACAACTGCTCGAAGAAGAGCTGGAGCGGGTGTAAGCGTGAAGCGCGTCGTGGTGCCGGAGCTTCTGGATGAAGACGCTGGTACGCGGGAAGAGGTGGAAGACTCGCTCGCTGACCTGCGCATGTTCAACCAGCGTTTCGGCGGCATTCACACAACCAGGAACGTTCTGCGCAGGATCGCCCGGCAACGCCGCCTGAAAAATATACTCTGGCTCGACGTGGCCGGAGGAAGAGGCGACGTGGCGAGCCTTACGCGGCAGTCGCTCCTGCCGTCCGGGATCGACAGCGAAGCGGTGATTCTGGACCGCGCTCCCAGCCATATGAACGGTTCTCAGCCATCGATTTGCGGAGATGCCGTACGGTTACCTTTTGCGGATACCAGCTTTGACGTCGTGGGCTGCTCGCTCTTCGCTCATCATCTGGAACGGACCGAGATCGAGTGTTTCGCCCGCGAGGGTTTGCGCGTTGCGCGGCATGCCTTTTTCATTCACGACCTGGTACGGCATCCAGTACATCTCGCACTTGCCTATGCCGGGTTTCCTCTTTACCGGAGCCGGATTACCCGCCATGACGCTCCGGCTTCCGTACGGCGGGCCTACACGGTAGAAGAGATGCGAACCATGCTGCAGTCTGCCGGGGCAAAACATCTGGAGATCCACACGTACTATTTGTTTCGCATGGGGGCCATTGCGTGGAAGCCGATTACGACCTGATCGTTGCCGGCGGGGGACCCTCTGGGTCGGCTGCCGCCATCACAGCAGCCCGGAGCGGGGCACGCGTGTTGCTGCTGGAAAAAGACCGTTTTCCCCGCCACAAGGTCTGCGGCGAGTTCGTCTCGCCCGAGTCTCTGCGGCTGCTGCATGCGCTTGTCGCCGGCACACCGTTCGAGGCGCTGCCAAAAATCAGTTGCGCCAGGATCTTTCTCAACAGAAAATCGCTGGACATTCCCATTTCTCCTCCGGCGCAAAGCATACCCAGGTACGATCTGGACAACACATTGCTGGCAGCGGCAAAGAACGCGGGGGCGGAGGTTCGGGAGGAAACTGCCGTGCGCCAGGTACTCCCGGGCAAACTATTCAGCGTGACGATTGGCGACGATACTCTAAAAACACGAGCGGTGGTGAATGCCACCGGGCGCTGGTCACACCTGACCCGTTTCAAGGTCGCGGAGAAGGATAAATGGATCGGCCTCAAAGCGCATTTCAGTGAGGCCTCGCCGCCTCAGTCTGTGGACCTCTATTTTTTCCGGGGTGGCTACTGCGGCGTGCAGCCGGTGAGTGAATCCGCGGTCAATGCCTGTGCCATGGTGCGGGCGGAAACGGCGAATTCACTGGAGCATGTGTTTGCCATGCATCCGGCGCTGTGGAGGCGAAGCCGCGATTGGGAACAACTATTTCCCACCGTCAGCACTTCGGCTCTCTACTTCCGCCAGCCCCGGACTGAAGACCGTGGCATGTTGCTGGCAGGGGACTCTGCGGCATTCATCGATCCGTTCGTGGGCGATGGCATTTCACTCGCGTTACACAGCGGCGTCCTGGCGGGAGAGAGCCTTCTGCCTTTTTTTGCCGGACGCTCTTCGCTGGCGGAAGCTCATCACCGCTATGGTGCAGCATATCGAAAACGGTTGGCGCCTGCGCTCCGTAACGCGGCGCGGTTGCGACGGTTGATCTCGGCCCCGGGGTGGCTGCGCTCCGGTGCAATAGCGCTGGCAGGAACGGGCGTGCTCGGCGGCCTGCTGGTGCGCAGTACCAGAGCGAGGAGCTGAATTCCGAATCACGAGATGAAACTACGAGTGCGCCGCCGCCCGGGTTCTCTTCATGATCCGCCGCGCCATCGTCAGCAGATCCGCCACCTCAAACGGCTTCACCAGGCACAGGACCTGAGTGGCTTCGACAAAGGCTTTCACGCTGGAATCGGAAATGTCAGAAAGAACCAGCACGGTTCTGGAGACCAGGTGTGGCTGTTGCTGCTCAATCTGACGGTAAACATCCTGGCTTGACCATGAGCCCGGAATCTTGCTGTCCAGAAAGACGGCATCGAAGTCCTGCTCCTGCAGGAAGTCCACTGCTTTGGCGCCGGTATCGGCGCAGGCCACGGTCATGCCCGCTGCTGTAAGCACTTCACGTTCGAAATCCAGCAATACTTCTTCATCGTCGACCAGCAGGACGTGGCCTTCAAGGCGCGATTCGCGCCGTGCCACGATGCGATCGGTCTCCGTGACCGGTTTTTCGCCCACGGCGATGGGAAGACTCACCTCAATCAGAGCTCCGCCTTCAGGCGCATTGTGAGCCGAGATTTCCCCGCCATGCTCTTTCACGATGCCATAGCAGATGCTGAGGCCGAGCCCGGTACCTTTGCCAACGCCCTTGGTCGTGTAAAAGGGATCAAAGACGTGCTTGGGATCGCTTATGCCGGGACCGGAATCCTGGAATTGGCTTACGACATTGCCATTCTCGCTGAACACACGAATCCGGAGCATGCCGCCCGCGGACCGGTCGAGCATGGCATCGGCCGCATTGTTGATGATATTCAGGTAGACCTGTTCGAGCTGATGCGGGTCCGCCACCACCGAAGGCAGCACCGGCTCAAAGTCGCGATCAACCACGATGTTGTTGACTTTCAGATCGTAATCGCGCAGTGCAATGGTGTCTTCGATCACGCTGCGCAGGTCCACGTGAATTCGTTTGGGCTTGTGCTGCCGGGCAAAAGAAAGCAGGTTCTGCACAATGCGCTGTGTGCGCTGGGCCTGCTTGTGCAGCTTCATGATGAACTCTTCCACGCGCGGTTCAAGCTTTTCGCTTTCCAGAAGCTGTGCGTAGCCGAGGATCGCCGTGAGCGGATTGTTCAGCTCGTGGGCCACCCCGGAGATCAACTGGCCTACGGCGGACATCTTTTCGCTTTGCAGGAGCTGTTCCTGCGTCCGTCGCAGATCCTCATAAGCTTTCTTAGTCTCGTTATAGAGCTGGACTTTCTCGATGGTGGTGGCAAGCTGCCGGCCGACGGCAATCATCACACCTTCTTCGGAGCGTGTGAACTTTCGGGGAGACCGGGTGCTCGTGGCCAGCACGCCCAGGATCCTTTCCTTGCGCCACAAT
>JBLMYN010000494.1:0-7621 GCA_050258305.1 Actinomycetota bacterium | reverse complement strand
ACCATCCCCGGAGCCTGTCTCACCCCTTGTAGATGTAGGACGTGACCTGGTGGGGGTGGGACATGAATAGAGGCCCTGCCGTTGTCTTTGTGCTACTCCTGTCAGCGCCCTCATTCGCGATGAATGGTGCGAACCGTGATGCATCTCCCGCCGACCCATTTGCTTCCTATGACGCGGAATTAAGCCATACAGCTTCCACGGTTTTGGACCGGGCTGGACAACCGGACAGTCCACCATCGATGAAAGTGAACCGAATCCCGCAGCACGAGACGATTTCCCGGCGGAAAACCGCCGCTTTGCAGCGGGTTGAAAAGCTCAGACCTTTGCTGGAACCGATACTCCGCGGCGCGGACGTGCCTCCAGCCTTTTCCGCAGTTGCTCTGGTCGAGAGCGGCGGGAACCCGGCGGCGCTGTCCCCGAAAGGGGCCCGCGGACTGTGGCAGCTCATGCCCAACACTGCAAGAAGGTATGGATTGGAAGTAAGCGTCAATCGAGACGAACGGCTCGACGTGGTCAAGTCTTCGCAGGCGGCGGCTCACTACCTGCACGATTTGTATGTGCGATTTGGAAGCTGGGCGCTGGCTCTGGCGGCTTACAACGCCGGTGAGGACGCAGTTCAACGGGGGCTGGATCGAGCCAGGGCGAAGGACTTCTTCAGCCTTAGCCGCCTGAAGTTCCTTCCTGAGGAGACTCGGAAATACGTTCCTGCCGTCTTCTCGTCGATGAAGCTGTTCGACGATTCTGTCCCTGTACCGGATTCCTCACGGAGACCGGCCATTGGTGGTGTTGTGTCCTATGCGCTATCCCAGCCTCAATATTAGGATCGCAAGTTGGGTAGATAAGTCAGTTGGTGGCTTGTGAAACGGTCAAACTGGAAAGCCCCTCTGGATGTGTGGCGGGGAATGTGGCGCTCTCAACAGCGCCGTCTCGGGCGCAAGAAGAGCAGGGAGTACGAGCTCATAACGCGAGCGGGACGGTGCTGGGCGCTTATATTCAGCGTCATTTTGCTTCTCTGTGCCGCTGCAACGGCATATGTCATTTTTCATCTGGTACGAGAGACGGCGTCGGATGATCTTCCGACGATTGCATTGAAGGACGGTCAAGACTTCGCGTATCCACTGAATCGTCTGGGACCCGCTCAGACCCGCATCTTTGCCTATCCAATCGGGCCTCGATGGATTAGATTTCTGGTTCACCGAGATTCGAATGGGGCCCTGCAGTCCGCCACACTATCCTGTACAACCTGCTATGCATACCGCCAAAAAAGCCATTTGAACCGGGGGCAATTGATCTGCGGCCGATGTCAGGACGCCATGCATCTTCCCGGACCGAACCAACGCGTGTCTATGCAAAACGGGTGCGTACCTTTCGCCGTTCCATTCTCAGTCGACAAGGGGATGGTTGTAATACGGAGTGAGACAATGCGCCAGGAAGCCGAGCGTTTGTTGCAAGCGACAGGCGAGAATCAAAATGCCAAACCGGCCAGCACGGATGCCGGCAGCCAGATAACCAATGAATAGTCTCACTCCGCACGTATGATCGATCCGTTTCCGAATGTACGCCTGTGCCGGGCCAGGCAACGGCAAATCGTAAATGCCGAGCCGGGCCTATCTTGTCACTGCTCCCTGAAAGTCAAAGGTCAGGAATCAGTTACGGCCTGACAACACGACAGCCAGCGCGATTCCGCGCAAATAATGCGATGCTGACGAGAGCTACCGCGATGACTGTGGCGAGAGGCGGTGGGGCCCTACCGCTCTTGTCCATCGTCATCATGTTGGTCTCTAACTCAGGGACAGTTCCGGAACCAATCGTTTTGGCAGCTTCCGGCCTTCGAACGAACATCGCGCGGTACCGGCGCACAAGGACGATATAGTTGCACTCGGTTCGATCGAACAACAGCGCTGGCTTCCGAAAAGCAGGAATTTTCTAAACAGCGACTCACTGACATGAGAGGACTCTAATCTGGGCAACTCGAACAGCCGGCAAGTTGATCTCAGGTCATAGAACGGCGACGAACAAAAAAGGTGGCATGCAAGTAGCGGCTGAGGCTACTCGCTCGAACCGGCTGTACTATGTGCGGAGTGTCTGTGAATTACGCGCAGAATTGAAAATTCTTCAAGAACTAACGGCGTTAAACTCGCGCCACTAAAAGCATTGAAGAGGGTTCGTTAACAGGTGCCCGATGCACTTACAGGAGCATTCCAATTCACAATATCCGAACACGCACTTCAATTCTGCTCGGAAGCATGCGACCCCGTGATATAGAAAACGCGAGTTGCACACTTTTGCACTATGAGGTTATGTCGTGCACCCCGGGGAAAGAATCCGTCAAAGACGGCTGGCACTTGGCCTCAAGCCGTCACAAGTCGAACGTTTGAGCAATTCACTTGCGTTCCGCTTGCGAGATCCGCGTTATGCCATTCCACATTCAACGCTGGCAGGAATTGAGGCTGCCTCACTCCCATCTGTCCACAAGATGTTAAGTCTTGCATATTGCCTGCGTCTAAACGAGGATCGGGTTCTGGAGTGGTATGGGATCAATTCATATGCTGTTCGGTCCATTCTTTTAGACAGGTCGTACACTTCGGCGCCGAATGAAACGTTTACGGATCACAGTGAGCACAAGTCTCATTTTCCGTTTAAATGGCCAAGCGAACCCGGACTGGCTAAAACAGAACTCTTTAATGGATCTCATGGGAATGGTGTGGCCTCGCTTGATGGCAGATTCCGGTATGCAAGAATTGGATCCAAGGATCGCAGCATGATGGACATTATTCCAGCTGGATCCTTGGTGAGAATCGATACACAGCAGCGTAAGATATCCATTTTTTCGTGGGAAAGTCTCTGGCACCGGCCGATCTACTTTATATGGCATCAATTTGGACACTGTTGCCGGTGGTGCCAGCAAAGCGCAAACGAACTTCTCTTGATCCCGCATCCAGCGTCGCATGAGCCAGCATCCACCTTCAGGATGTCAGACGATGTCACCATTGTTGGGCGGATATTAAGTGTCTGGCCGTCAGAAAACGAACTTGCGGTGATCTTTCCTGATTAATCTTTGTCATTTGGTGAAAAGATGCGGAAAAGGACGAAAACCGCCCTTTTGGTCCAGTCAGATCAATGCTCTCCTCAAGAGAGCTCTCAGATAAGTACTTCGTCGTCGGTACATCGACGAGATCAAAGGTGCTGAAGTCCCTCTGTTTCCCATGGCCGGAAGAAGATTGTTCTCTCGCGGAATCACGCACTTACAAATAATTGTTGAGCCATTTATGAGAACAGACTGCGCACTTGGACGGCTTAGAGCGCTTTTTCTTGGGTCGAGGCACCCAGAAGCTTTGCTACACTCTGTCGTCTTGCGAAAGGAGTGCATCATGATTCCTGAAATTGCTCATTACACCCAAAGACTCTCCATTCCATCAAGCGTGAAGGAAACAGCCAGTGAGGATGGGGCGGTATTGCTCGACGTGGAACAAGGAGTTTGCTTTAGCCTAAATTCAAGTGGTCTGCGAATTTGGACGTTGCTCAGGCAAGGCAACAACATTGAGCAAATAGCCGACGCTTTGCAGTCCGATTATTCGGTGTTACGCCCCCAGTTGCTGGATGATCTTTGTGGGTTCATGAGCGAGCTCGAGAGCAGAAAACTGCTCCTGGTCGGTGACTCAAAAACCTTAAGCAGCAAAAAGGATGGGTTCTGGAGCCGGGTTTGGAAGCCTCGGAACTCAGCATGAGATCTTCGGTGGAACCGAAAACCTTACTGCGCCTCTACACAGCCTGAAACAAGGCTCTGATAAAAGTTGCAGCGAGCAACAAGTTCCACATGTTTGCCGTGATCAACCACACGGCCGTGCTGAAGTACTACAATCCTGTCGGCATTTTCCATTATTGAGGGCTCATGGGAAATTACAATTGTTGTACGGCCTTTTCGGAATTCCTCGAGCGCCGCGATGAGAGCGCGTGATGTCACTCCATCGAGCGCTCCGGTCACTTCGTCCAAGATGAGAATTTCTGGCCGCCGCAACAATGCCCTGGCCAGAGCTACTCTCTTAATTTCACCTCCTGAGAGCTTCTTTCCCAACACGCCAAGGTGCTCCTCAAGACCATTTGGTAACCTGCCCAGAACGTCATTAAGTTGCGAAACATTGATGACGGCAGCCAACTCTGCGTCTGTGGCTTGAGGATTACCGTATAAGAGATTTTCGCGGAGGGTAGCACTGAAAAGAACAGGATGCTGAGGAACTAACGATACTATTGAACGCAGCCCCCGGCCTCCAACGCTTTCCAGCAGCTGCCCCTGCACTCGTATCGTGCCCTCATCATGGTGATAAAGTCCAGCAGCCAGGTGCGCGATCGTAGTCTTACCACATCCACTATTGCCAACGAGCGCAATTGTCTCGCCCTGACGAACGGTTAAACTCATCTTGTCGAGAACGGTCTGGCTCTGCCGATGCGAGAACGTTACGCAGTCAAATTCCAGGGCGGCAGCCGATGCTCCGTTGCGACAATCGCGTACTGTAGCTGGCTGGATTCGCTCCTCTTCCCCCACTTCGAGGATCCGTCTGATGCTGGCGCCAACCCGCTGTATTCTGGACTGAAGATCAACCGCGCTGCTCAACGGTCCCAATAATTGCGCGACAAAACTGTAAAAGGCAACAAGGCCACCGATGGTAAGTGAGCCCTGCATTACTTCCCTTCCGCCGTATCCCAGAATCGTCGCACTGCCTATGACAATCAAAGCCATGGAGGCGGCGCTGAATTCGACTTCAGCCCTTCTCTGCGACATGCGCGCGCGCACACCTTTCGCTGCCATCCGGGCAAGTTGTCTTCCATGAAATGCGGTTCGATTCAGCAGTTGAAGCTGCACCATACCCAACAGGTGTTCCTGCAGGATGGAACTAACCCCTCCCATCGTGCGCTGCGCTGCGTCTGCGGCCTCACGGAGGCGCTTGAAATATCTCCTTTGGAGGAGATAGACGCCAGGCAACAAGGGCAACACCAGTAACGTGAGCCTGAAATTGAGAATCGCCATCGTCACCAGAACCATTGTGCCCGTTGCAGCTGTACGAAGCACCGCCGGGAGAATGTCAGATCCGAGCTCGCCGATGCGGTCCACGTCCTGCTCAAGTCGGTACTGGACTTCTCCCACAGGCATGCTGTCAAAGTATCGAGCGGATGCGTTGTGGAGTCTTCTCACGCGGCTTAATCGAACTCTAAATACCAAGGTTTCAAGTGTTCTGTAGCCTAGTAAATACCCGCAATAGGTAAAAGCCAGTTGTCCAGCTGTTGTTGCTGCATAGAGCGCAGTTCCCGTCAAGAGCAGGCTCATGCGATGAGTCGTCAATACGTGGTCAATTAACCATTTCAAAACGAGAGGACCCGCCAGCGTTAGTGCACTTCCTGCAAGAATGCAGATTAGGCTGACAGTTTGGAGCAACCAAAGAGGCCTCATTTGGCGAAGCAGCCATCGCAGTTCCTTGTGACCAGACTTGTTCATGGAGGTATGATCTCCCTGCAGTGAGCGTCAGGACTATTCCACACTGAGGCCGCTCGTCGGAGCACCGACAATCTCAGATCTTTGCATTCCAACCTCGAACCAGACCTTGGCGCGGCAACTCCTGATTTAACAAAGATGTCTAACTTGCACACTGGCAACACATTTCTTAAGCTCAATTGCTGTTCCATATTGGGAATCAACTAGTAGCTCGCAAAGCTGCTGTTCGTCGGCGTGCCGACGCTTGCTGCCTTCCGCATGACCGTTGCGTAAAATCTGCTGCACCCTGTGACGCGAGCTTGCAAGGGACTACCATCCGCTGCAGCGCGTTGAAGTTTACAGCCGACGGACCGTTGAGGGTTATTAAGCGCCAGCTTATTTAAAGTGAATGTCCCTCACGGAAATTCAGGCTCGGTTGCCATTCAACGGAGGCATTAAATGGCTCGAATAACTGTCGGTCCGGATCTTTCTAAAAGCCCTCTTGGAAAAATCGACAGCAAGTCGCTGCAATTGCCTGAACTGGAGCCCCATGGCGATTGGCGCGTCTTCCGCCTACAGCAGTTCATTGACGGCCAGGAGGGCCGTCTCGGATGGCGGCTGACCGATGCGTGTCGAGATCTGGAGTTGGGAGTGAGTGCGCCGTATGCAGCTCGTCTATTTCGCCAACATGTCGGATTGAGCATTCGCGAGTACACAAAACGTAAACGTTTGCGCAGTGCCGCAATGTGTCTGGAGGCAACGCCTCTATCGATCAAAGAAATTTCCTCAAACCTGGGCTACAGTACGCCCGCGGAGTTCTTCCGGCAATTTAAAGAAACCTTCCAAGTCACGCCTTCGAGTTACCGCAACCGAAGCAGGAGTGATGCCTCTGCCGAGAGTGAGCTTAACTCTGGTACGAGTTATGCGTTGATGCCTCACGATGCATGAGAAGTCTTTAAGAACAATCGATTTGAAAGATGGTAAGGCTTCAAGGCGCACCAGCAACAACTCACTTACACGTGAGGTGTTCCATAGTGGAACGGAAGCGACAGAAGACAAGAGTAAATAGCACAAATGACAATCTATTTTCTCTTGTCTCTTTCGCACTAGTAGTTCAGTATCTCGATTGCGTTCGATATATCGAGACACGACCCAATAGTTTCTAGCAGAGCAGGAGCGAGTGAATGCCAGCGACTCTCCCATTGGCGCAAGTTGAAGTGGTTACAGAAACTTTGCATGGAGTCACAATCGCTGACCCCTATCGCTGGCTTGAAGATCAAAACTGTCCTCGCACTCGGGAGTGGATCGCGGCAGAGACGGCGTATACACGGGAATACCTGGATGCCATTCCTGGCAGGGCCGCGCTTCGAAAGCGAGTGGAGGAACTTCTTGATGTGCGAGTTTATCGCGATCCTCGAAAGACCGGCAATCGCTGCTTCTTTCTGAAAAGAGATGCGCATCAGGAACAACCAGTTCTCGTGATGCGGGAAGGCGAGTCAGGTGAAGACGTTGTTCTGCTCGACCCGGTCCAGATGACCGGTTCGCCTCAGAGCGCGATTAGCGTCCTGGCGACGTCCCCGAATGGACGGCTTCTGGCATTTGCTGCCAGAGCCAGCGGAGAAGATTGCGCTCCAATCGGGTTTATGGACGTCGATAATCGCCAGGTTCTGGGCGATCGCCTTCCCGCAGGGATCGGCGGCGGATTGGTGCTCTCGGAGGATCGGAGGGGATTTTATTACGTTCACCGGGAACTCAATTCGCCGCGGCCCTGCTATCAGGCAGTGTTCTGGCACACACTGGGAACGCCGTTTGCCGAGGATGAAGAGATATTCTTCCTTGATGAGCGGCCAAACCTGCGCTTGAACATTATGGCGACCTGCGGATCGTGCGTTTTCCTGTATCGGGCCGTAAAGCTGGAAGACCCAATGCGTTCAGATTTCTATCTCCATGATCTGAGCACGGACCGCCCACCCGAGAAGATTCTGGAGAATATTGAAGGCGTTTTTTGTCCGTTCTTTGTTGGCGATCGGTTGCTGGCCTTTACTGATCTCGATGCTCCGAACCGGCACGTCGTCGCCATCGATCTCAGGAATCCTGCTCCTGCCAACTGGCGTACGGTGGTTCCAGAGAGCGAGTACGCTATAGTGCAATTCG
>JBLMYN010000493.1:0-3365 GCA_050258305.1 Actinomycetota bacterium | reverse complement strand
TGATGAGTTATCGAGGACCCTGTTGCCCGACGTGCAGACCAGCAAAGGCGTACTAAAACAGTTGGCCCGTCAATAAAGGAAGGAAAACAGCCATGAAGAAAACTGCCGGAGTGATATTTGCAGTAGTCGCCTGGTGGGGGGCTTTGGCGCAGGCACAGCAATTCACGCCTCCACAAACCAAAAACGCGGCGTTGCGCTATTGGGCAGCCTTTGCCGAGATGAAAGACCGCCCCATTGACGAGGCCACCAGCAAACTGATGGAAGACGTCCTGAACGGGAGTGCCGCTTGGGATGAGCAGCGCCTCGGTCCTATTGTGGAAGAAAACGCCTATGCGGTACGGGAGATGCAGCGGGCCACTACGCTCCCTGAATGCAACTGGGGTCTGGACTACAGCCTGGGCGTGGCAATGCCACTGGCGCACCTGCCTAAAGCCCGGGTGCTGGCGAGACTCAACGCCCTATATGGCGCGCGGCAACTGGCCAGGGGAGACGCGGAGGGAGCAGTCAAGACGTGGCTCGCCGGATTGAGATTTGCTCAGGATGTGAGCAAGGGCGTCGGGTTGATCGCAGCGTTGTCGGCGCAGCCCGCGTTCATGGCTAATCTTTACCTGCTCATGACGGCGGTCAAGTCCGGAGCTGTGAGCACACAACTCGAAAACAAAGTACGTGCTGAAATCCGCTCGTTGCCGCCGGATGGCCTGCCGTGGGTGGAATCGATCAGGTTTGAGGCCTGGGCTGATGCGGAAAGCTTGAAGTACCTGGCCAGGGCGCAGGATTTCGCGGCGGTTTACAAGGAGTGGTTTAGAAGCGCTCCGCCGCAATCGGCCAAGCCGCCGAGCGCGCCTGAAATCAGCGCCTTCCGCAAGCTGATGGATCAGGTGGTCGCCGCGTTTCACTTGCCGCCTGCTCAAACACGGGAAAGGCTTGCCACGATTACCGCCCGGCTCAAAAACATGAATCCTGCCGTACAGGCTGTTTTTCCCAATTACCAGAGGTTGAATGACAGGCGGGAAAAAATGGTGAGCCAAAAGGAAGAGCTGCTCAAAGCCCTTAAATGAAATTCGCGCGCGTTTTAATGGGTTCACACTAGAAGTAAGTTGTTCATAAGACCTTCGTTCCCTCGTTCTCTGGTTTCAGCCGTGCCAAACTAGGGGACTGGCGAAAGCGGAAATGTGGCAAGAGCTGTTACAAGACGTGCGCTACGGCGCCCGGCTTCTGTCGAGGAGCCGCGGATTCGCGCTCACGGCTGTGCTGATGCTGGCGCTGGGAGTAGGCGCGACTACGGCCATCTTCTCCCTGCTGGACCCGTTGCTGCTGCGCAAGCTTCCAGTCGACCATCCTGACGAGCTGGTTGCACTGGCCACGTCCGGCACCATGGGCACGGCGAATGAGTGGCAGTCCGGCGCCATTGACCACTTCCGTTCTGAAACCAGAGTCTTTGCCGGCGTGCTCGCGTTCGCGCCGCTCAACACGGAAGAATTCGTTCACGATAACCGCCCGCACACGGCGCGCGGCCTGCTGGTTTCCGGCAATTATTTTGATGTCCTCGGAGTCCGGCCGTACCTGGGGACCTTGCTTACACCGGACGACGACAGAGGCGCGTACGGCAGCAATAACGTCGTCCTCAGTTACGATTTCTGGCAGCGCGAATTCAGGGGAGACCAGGGAATCGTAGGGAAGATGGTCCCGATTCGCGATATGAGCCTGATCGTGACCGGAATTACGCCCCCTGAATTTTTCGGCGCTGTCATTGGTGACAAGCCGGATTTCTACGTCCCGCTAAAGATGGGACGTCCCCTGAAGGGTGAAGGCACGGACATACCCGGCGAGTGGGTCACCATCATGGGCCGCCTGCAGCCGGGCCTAAGCGCCGCCCAGGCGCAGGTAGCGCTGGAGCCAATGTTTGAGAAACTGGCGGGCGAGTCAGGCATTCCTGAAGTCGAACGCCGCCAGATGATGGCCCGCCTGCTGTTGGTTCCGGCCGGACGGGGCGTTTCGAGGATCGGCGAAAAGCTGTCACTCCCGGCGCGCCTGCTGATGGCTGTGGCCGGGCTGGTGCTTCTGATTGCCTGTTTCAACGTAGCGAACCTCCTGCTTGCCCGCGCTGCGGCAAGAAAGCACGAAATTGAAATCCGGCTGGCGCTCGGGGCCGGGCGGTGGCGCACGGTTCGGCACATTCTCACGGAAAGCGCGTTGCTCACGGCCACGGCAACTCTGGCTGCTCTGGTGCTGGCCTATTGCGCCAACCGCGCGCTCGTGGCGGCCCTGAACCGGCAGGCCCACGCCTTTTTATCTGCCGGCCTGAACCTTCGAGTTCTGTTGTTCACCCTTGCAATCGCGTCGCTCACGATGCTGCTCTGCGGCCTGGCGCCTGCGCTGGCCGCCACTAAAAAAGAACCGAAGGTCCGGCCCGGGATTGTCACCGCAACGCCACGGCGGCTGGGCAATCTGTTTGTTCTCGGGCAGGTGACTCTTTCCGTGGCCACTCTGATCGCGGCCGGGCTATTGGTGCACACCCTGATCAATCTTGAAACCACCACGGTCGGTTTTGATCGTGACCAGGTGCTGACCGTCACGCTGAGCGGCAACATTTACGGCAACACACCGGAGCGTGTCGCCGGGTTTTATCGCCAGCTTCTCGCAAAGACCAGGGCGCTGCCCGGCGTGCGTGCGGCCAGCTTCTCGCTTTTTCCGCCCATCAGCGGACGCATGCTGGGAATCAATGTGGCGGTTGAGGGCTATACGCCTCAGCCGGGTGAGGAATTGCACGCCTTTTTCAACTCGGTAACGCCGGATTACTTCACCACCATGCGCATTCCGCTGCTTCAAGGACGCGATTTTTCCTCTTCGCGCGATGTGGAAGGTGCCCCACCGGTGGCAATCATCAATCGCACCATGGCCCGGCATTTTTTCGGGGATACGAGCCCCATCGGCAAACATTTCCAGATGATCCCGGGCAATCGCGGCCCCATCGAGATCGTCGGCGTGGTGGGCGATTCCAGGTACAACGATGTGCGCGAGAAGACGCCCGACTTTTTCTATTTGTGCAAGTCTGAGTCGGCTCCGGGATGGGCCGTGAATGCGACATTGAATGTTCGGTCCGCCACCGATCCGCAAAGAACGCTGGCTACCCCTTTGCGCGACATCGTTGCTTCACTGGACAACGAGGTGTCCATCACCAGCATGGAGACGCTGCGCCAGCGCGTGGACGCGTCCCTGCTGCAGGACCGGCTCATTACCGCGCTCTGCGGCGCCTTCAGCCTGCTTGCGCTGGGCCTCGCGTGTATGGGGCTTTATGGCGTACTGGCCCTCAATGTCGCCCGGCGTACAAGTGAAATCGGCGTTCGCATGGCGCTCGGCGCCAC
>JBLMYN010000492.1:0-4896 GCA_050258305.1 Actinomycetota bacterium | reverse complement strand
ATCCCGCTCATCAACAAGGCCTCGAGCAGGAATTGCCGCTGGACGTCGCTCTCAGTTGCGCCGACGGCCAGGCGCAGGCCGATTTCGCGTGTCCGCTCGGTTACCGAAATCAGCATCACGTTCATGATGATGATTCCGCCCACAAAGAGGCAGATGCCGGCGATCGAGCCCAGCAAAGCCGTCATGACCTTGCTCGATTCGGAAGCAAGGTCGGCCATATCAGCCAGGTTGCGGACAGTGAAATCGTCGGGAGCGCCCTCCCGGATGCGGTGACGGTCGCGCAGCAGGCCCTCAATCTGCTGCTGGGCAGCGTAACTGCCGGCGCGCGATCTCGCCGAGACCATAATGAAACGCAGCCAGGTTTGGCCCAGGATCTTCTTTTGCAGGGTGGTCAGCGGGACAAAGATGTTGTCGTCCTGGTCCTCATTGCCGGCCGGAGACTGGCCCTTTGCAACCAGCACGCCCACCACGGTAAAAGGCAGGGCCCCGACGCGGATTGTTTGCCCGACAGGGTTGACTGGGCCAAACAGGTTCTTGCGCACCGTCTCGCCTATTACCGCCACATTCGCTGCTGTAACCACATCATCGTCAGTGAAAGTGGCGCCATTCTGGAAGGCCCAGGTGCGAATAGGAAAGTATTCCGGTGTGGTGCCGGTGATGCGCGTTCCCCAATTATCGTTTCCGAACACTACCTGCGCCGTGCTTTGCGTGCCCGGCGCCGCCGAAGCCACTGCCGGACACTCCTTCAGCATGGCGGTTGCGTCCTCCGGCACCAGGGTCTTGGTGGCGCCCCAGCCAATGTGGAGACCGCCCACATTGCGAGAACCCGAGGAAACAAAAAGCAGATTGGACCCGAGATTGGCGATCTGTTGCTGCATGGTCTGGTCAGCGCCCTGGCCGATGCCGACCATTGCGATTACCGCAGCCACACCAATCACAATTCCCAGCATGGTCAGCACGGAGCGCATTTTGTTGCGCGCCAGCGCGCGCAATGCCATCCGCAATGTGGAGACCACATCCATGCGATAAATCTAGTCTTCGACTGCCGGCATGCTTTTCAGCACTTCCACAGCAGAAGCAGGCCGGCGAACGGGTTCGTCACGCCGGATTTTACCGTCGCGAAAAACGATATTGCGTTTCGTGAACTGTGCAATGTCATGTTCATGCGTGACCAGAACAATGGTGAGTCCCTGTTCATTGAGAGACTGCAGGATCTGCATTATTTCCACGGATGTTCTGCTGTCGAGATTCCCGGTGGGCTCGTCGGCAAGAAGAATCGAGGGTTTGTTGACCAGGGCGCGGGCAATTGCCACCCGCTGCTGCTGTCCTCCTGAGAGTTGTGACGGGAAATGGCCGGTCCGGTCACCCAACCCCACCATTTCCAGAGCTTCGCGCGCGCGCCGCCGCCTCTCTTGCTGATCCATCTTTGTATACAGCGTGGGAAGCTCAGTATTCTCAAGGGCGGTGGTGCGCGCCAGCAGATTGAATCCTTGAAAGACAAAGCCGATCTTGCGGTTGCGAATTGCCGCCAGTTGCCGCTTGTCCAGGCGGGAGACGTCACTTCCTTCCAGCAGGTATTCTCCCGAGGTCGGCTTGTCCAGACAGCCAAGAATGTTCATGAAGGTTGACTTCCCACTGCCGCTGGCGCCCATGATGCCAACAAACTCTCCGCGCCTTATTTGCACACTTACCCCGCGCAGAGCATGGACCTGCGTTTCGCCCAGTTGATACACCTTGTGGATTTCGTCGGTCTCTATGAGGAGATCAGCGGTGGGGCTCTTCGGGTAGGAAGTTTCCGGTTTGGTGGTCGGATTGATCTCGCCGATGCTCATCGAACTCCTGCTTACCGTCCGCGCGGAACGCCGGGGCCGCCCAAACGTGCGGCATTCCCGTGGCCTTGCGCCACGCCCGTGACCAGTTCATCTCCAGGTTTGAGCTCTCCATTTAGCTGCTGCACAACCTCGGTAAAGGTGTGATCGGTAATGCCGGTCCTGACGCGCAAAGGCTGCAGAGACCTGTCGGGAAGGAGCTTCCATATCACCTGAGTGTCATACCTGGGCGCCGCTGCTTCACCACTTCCATTCTGGCCGTTGCCGCGCTCGGCTGATCCCTCCGCCGCAGCGCGTTTTATCGGCTGGGGGGCCGCAACCCGGTCTGCGCCCGATGTCGAGGGCAAAGCGCGTGCATGCTGTCCACCGCCTTCAGGGATGCCATATCGCTGGTAAGCTGCGGCAAGCTCCTGAGCAGAGAAATCGGGCCTGTACCGCAATGCGCCGTTCGGCACCTTCAATACGCGACTGGCGGTGGCCACGGGAATTGTGACGTACGCGGTCATTCCCGGGAACAGCTTCAGTTCAGGATTATCAAAATCCACGATGGTGTCATACGTGACCACGTTTTGTACGATGGTGGAGTTCATCCTGACCTGCGATACCACTCCCGTGAAGGTATCCCGGGGATAGGCATCAACCTTAAAGCTGACTTTCTGCCCGGCTCGGATCTGCCCAACGTCGGATTCGTCGGTTTTGGCATAGACCTGCATCTTGGTCAGGTCCTGGGCAATCGTGAACAGAGTAGGCGCCTGCAGCGAGGCCGCAACAGTCTGGCCGACGTCCACATTTCGAGCCACCACCGTGCCATCAATCGGCGCGTGGATCGTGGTGTAATCAAGGTTGGTCTGTGCCACCTGCACCGCCGCCTGCTTCTGCTGCTCCTGGGCACGCGCCTGCTGCTCCTGCGCAAGCGTGGCCGCCACCTGGGCTTCCGCGCTGTCAGCGTTTGCCCTGGCCAGATCAAGCGACTGCTCGCTGATCACGCCCTGTTTGGCGAGCCCAAGATTGCGGTCATAATCTGCTTTCGTCTGGATCGCAGTCGCCTTTGCTTTCGCAGTGTTGGCGATGGCGACCGCCAGATTCGCTTTTGCATTCTCGTAATCCGCTTTGGCCTGTGAAAGCACGCCCTCAAACAGCGCAGGATCGATTTGGGCGATTACCTGGCCTTTTTTTACCCTGGAATTGAAATCAACGTTGAGCCTGGAAATGGTTCCGGATACCTGCGATCCGACTTGCACCGTAATGACGGCGTTGATGGTGCCGGTGGCTTCCACGACCTGCTTGATGTCGCCGTTCTCAACCCTGGCTGTGTAGTATTGCGTGGGGCCCGAGCCGCGAAGCCGGAACGCGGCAAAGATCGCTACGCCAGCCAGAACAACTCCGATGATCAGGACTCTGCTCTTTGTAAGCTTCACTTGGCCTGCTTCCAGCCCCCGGCATTCTTGCGCGCCTCAATCAGATCAGCGCCAACAGGCACTGATACCAAGTGGCGTGCGGGGATTCATAGCGTTCCGGGGCCTTAGCCCCCAGCGATAATGCTATTACTCTGCTGCCGCGGCAGAGGTGACGGCAGTCACAGAACGAGCTTTGGATCTCTGTGGTCGAAGAAGCCCTGAAATGGATGGCGGAGGGAGAGGGATTCGAACCCCCGATACGGTTTCCCGTATAGCGGTTTTCAAGACCGCCTGTTTCAACCGCTCACACATCCCTCCGCGTTGCGGTCACAACCAGTTTACCAGCTAGAGGATCGTTCTTTCCCGGCCAGCCGCGGAGCCCGCGGCTCAGAGCCGTCGCAGATGGGAGAGCGAGATTGGCGGCAGGTAAACGTCAACCAGCCTCCGTACCCACCAGTGCCCCGTTTGGCGCTTTTCAGCCGCCGTGGTGTAGCGATATTCGTAAAACAGCGCTCGAATAAACATTGGAGGAGCGCCAGCGAACGGATTGTGCCTTAGAAGGCTGAGCGCGGCCGCATCGTCCTGCAGCAGTTTCTGAACGAAGCGCATGAACCATGGTTCATATCCCCGCACCAGAGCGCCGCTCCCGGTCACAACAACGGAGAAAGGCAGAAACCACATCAGCCAGTCGAGCCGCAGATGATATGGCGCGATCTGCGGCGGCATGCGTCTCGGATCTCCGGGTTTGGCTTTGAATTCGTACTCCTGCCATCGCGTGCGATCGTTGAGGATCGCTTCGTCCGTGCCTTCGATCACGATCTCGTAACGCTTTCTGGTCACATTGCCGAATGCGCCATAGGTGTTGACCAGATGAAAGCGGTTGTAACTGTAGTTCATGATCTGGTTTCTGGAGAATAAGTTGAGCGCGGGCTGCACGCTCAGCAACGCCACTCCCGCCGCGATCAGATAGAGCAGCACCTGAAACCAGAACGGAGCCGCCTGCGTGTGCGGCGGCGCAATGGGAATTACGGAGAGGATGGAATCGCTGAATGCGGTGATGCCCATCACCACAGTCAGCCAGTTCAACCACGAGTAATTGCCGCTCACAATCAACAGCAGTTGGTGAAAGATGAGCAGACCTCCGGCAATCGCCGCAAAGGGCTGGGGAGCAAACAAGCCAAAGGGAGCCACGACCTGCACGAAGTGGCTGAACAATACTGAAAAGCGGTGCACGAATTTGGGAAGATGATGGAAATACCAGCTCAGAGGATTCGGCAATGGCTGGGTTTCGTAGTGATAGTACATGCAGGTCAACTCGCGCCAGCACCGGTCATGCCGGAGCTTGATCAGCCCGGCACCGAGTTCGGTGCGGAAGAGCATCCAGCGCAGGATAAGCAGCGGAATCAGCGGCGCCGTGATCCATGCCGGCCCCATAAAGGCTGCAAAGAAACCGGCTTCCAGCAGCATCGACTCCCATCCAAATCCGTAGAATTTCTGCCCTGCATTGACGATGGAAAGATAGAGGAACCACAACGCCAGCCACACGGCCATCGAAAGCCACACAGGTCCGCGCTCCGGCAAGCCTGCCAGCGTCACGGCAGAGAGCACCACTCCCACCCATGCAACCGCATCCAGGAGGCGATCTGAATAACGCCAGCAAAAAATCCCGG